>JBBSLM010000578.1:0-1432 GCA_038255245.1 Sphingomonadales bacterium | reverse complement strand
CGGTCAGCACGGCGATATTGGGATTGGCCTTCACCGCGAAGGCGATCAGCGGGTCGCCGAGGGGACCCAGCGCGCCGCCCAGCACCCGCGCCTGCGCCCGCATCGCCGCGAGCGAATAGACATAGAGTGGCGTGCCCACCGCCGCCGCGATCGCCGGCAGCGCCACGCCTTCGCAATGGCGAACCCCGTCCCGCACCGGAAATTGGTCGGTCACGCGCACTCCTGACGCCTAGGCCCGCCGGGCGAAGAAAAAGCCGCGGCCGTTGCCAGCCGCGGCTTCAGAGAAGGGAGCTTCCCTTAGAACCTGAACTCAGCAGCAATCGTGAACGAACGACCGCGCGGATCGGCAACACGTGGCTCCCACGAGCTGCCCGCGCCAGTGTTGCTGTCATAGGTGATCGCGAAGGGCGGATCGGTGTCGAGCAGATTGCGGACGCCGGCGGTCAGCGTGAGACCATCGATCAGACCGCGATAGGCGACCGAGAGATTGTAGGTGGTATAATCGTCCACCCGAGGGTTGTAATCGGGCCGCGTGGCCGACGCCGGCAGCGCGAAGTTCGCATAGCCGTTGCGGAAGATCTGCGTCAGCGTGATCGTGACGTCGTCATTCGACCAATTGACGAAGGCGTTGTGCTTCCACTCGAGGCCAAGATCCCCGGTGAAAGTGAAAATGCCGATCAGATCCCGATAGGGCAGGTTCGGCAGCAGCTTCTCGCGTTTGACGAACAGATAGGTGCCATCCAGCCCGAGCCCCAGCGTTCCGCCCCAGGCGTCAACCGCGCCGCGGAAGCTGACATCCAGGCCGGACGTCCGGCGCGAGCCGAAATTGCCCGTGCGCAAATCGACCTGGGTGATGATCCCGTTGGTGCGGATGATCCGGTCCGGGAAGGCCTGGATATTCGCAAGCAGCTGCGGGATCGTGATCGAGCCGATCGTGTTGTCGACCGCGATATTCCAATAATCGACCGAGAAGCTGACACGCGCGGCCGGTTGGATCACGACGCCCAGCGTATATTGCTCGGAAGTCTCGGGCTCGAGTGCCAAATTGCCGCCGCTCAGCGATTCCGGGGTGATCGGTGCGCAGCCGGGCTGTGGGCCAGTGGTGTTGCCGGTCGGGCACAAGGTGGGATCGACCAACGTATTGCCCGGATTGGGCGAAATCGTCGTCCCGTTGAAAATCTGGTTGAAGGTGGGGACGCGGAAGCCCGTGCCATAGGAGCCGCGGAACATGATCGGCTCCCACGGCCGGAAGCGGAACGACACCTTCGGGTTGGTCGTGCTGCCAAAGCCCGAATATTCGTCGATCCGGGCCGCGGCGATGATGTCGAGGCCCGGCAGGATCGGGAAGAGCGCTTCGGCATAAGCGGCGATCACGGTCCGATTTTTCGGCGTCAGCGCGTTGATGTTGTCGAACGCGACATTGAAGATGTCG
>JBBSLM010000577.1:0-1437 GCA_038255245.1 Sphingomonadales bacterium | reverse complement strand
CGTGACTTAGCGAAGGGGGCCGCGTGGCCGCGAGGTCGTGCGCGCCGCGTCCGCAATCAAGACGTCGCGGGCGGCATTGATCCGCTGCGCCAGTTCCTCCGAGCCGCCGGCGTCCGGGTGCGCGCGGGCGATCAGGCGGCGATGCGCGGCGCGAATCTCGTCGGCATTGGCCTCGGCGGAAACGCCGAGCAGCCGCCGGGCATCGTCCAGCGGCATGCCGGCGCGCGCGAACCGGCCGCGGCGAAACGCGCCGTAGAGCACACCCCCGGCCATCAGCCCCGCGCCGATCAGGACCTTGCCAGTGGTGAGGAAGCGCAAGCCCAGCAGGAAGACCGCCAGCGCGATCGCATCGTCCAGGCTCGCGCCCTTCAATCGCCCGCTCCACCAGGCCCAGACCAGCACGAGGCCGAGCGCGGCGAGGAAGATGGGCATCAGCCGGCGGCCGCTCGCAAGGGCGTGCTGCTGGCGCCCGCTTGAAGCGGGCTGCCGGCGGCGTCGTCCGCCGGCAGATCGAGCCCGGCGACCATCTCGCGCAATTCCTGCCGAGCCGTAACATGGGCGATGCTCGCCTCGCCGATGTGCGGCAGGTCGATCAGAGTCAGGCCCTTGGGGAACAGCTCGCGATAAATGACCCGCTCGCCGAGCCCCGGAATGACGCGAAAGCCGACGCGGCGGGAGAGGTCGCCCAATGCATCGGCGACGCGGCGCATGTTGCGCGCCTCGACATGCTGGAGCCGGTTGCGCAGCACCACCCAATCGACGCTGGCGCCGTGGGCCTTGGCGCGCTGGGTGCGGCTCTTCCACACCACTTCGGCATAGAAGCTGGGACGGCGGACCTTGTAGGTTTCGGCATCGACCTCGCCGATCAGATCGAGATCGACAAAGCTGTCGTTGATCGGCGTCACGAGCGTATCCGCCATCGCCATCAGTGCGCGCGCATGCTCGTCGTCGCGGCCGGGCGTGTCGACCACAACCACGTCCGCGTCGGCGGCAATGCGGGCCAGGGCGTCCTCGACCCTCTCGCCCTTGGCCGGATCGAACGTGTCATATGCCACCATCGGCAGCGGCACGAGCAGGCGACGCTGAGTGGCGGTGCGATTGTCCAGATAGCGGCCCAGGGTCCGCTGGCGCGTATCGAGATCAAGCGCCGCGACGCGCTTGCCCGAAGCGGCGAGCGCGACGGCGGTGTGGACCGCGGTGGTGGACTTGCCGGTACCGCCTTTTTCATTGGCGAAGACGATGATGTGGGTGCGGCCGCCGGCCATGTACTGACGCTTCCTTGCAACTTGATTCAACGGCCCGGCGCGCTCAAAGCAGCCCCCCGCTGGCTGTCCCAGCCTGTAGAGGAGCCCGAAAGCCCGTGCAAATCATCCGTGACCGCAGCGAGCTGGACGCGGCACTGAGAAATTTGCGCGTGGGTGGCGCCACCATCGCGAT
>JBBSLM010000576.1:0-1440 GCA_038255245.1 Sphingomonadales bacterium | reverse complement strand
CTACTTCATCATCAACGCGGTCGCCGGCCCGGCCGATGCCTTCGCGGCGGTGGGCGCATTGCTGCTCGGCGTGATCGTCTCCGGGCTGTTCGTCGCCATCTCGATGACCTCGGGCGGCGGCGCGTGGGACAATGCCAAGAAGTATATCGAAGACGGCAATCATGGCGGCAAGGGCTCGGAAGCCCACAAGGCGGCGGTGACCGGCGATACGGTCGGCGATCCCTATAAGGACACGGCCGGCCCGGCGGTAAATCCGATGATCAAGATCACCAACATCGTGGCCTTGCTGCTGTTGGCGGCGCTGGCGGGAGCCTGAGGGCGAGCGCGGGCGGGCGGGATTAGCAGCCACTAATCCTATCCCGCCGCGCGCCAGTCCGCCTGGCGTTCGCGCCGGCCCTGTCGAGACTCTACGGGCTTGCTTCCCCCGCCGGGGAGAATATTCTCCCCTACGATCGGCCTGGTCGTGGGGGATTTTTCATGCGATTCGTCAAAGTCTTAGTCATCGCTTCCGCGCTTGCGCTGCCCGCGTCCGCCGTCACCCAGCCCGCTCGCCCTGCCCCGGCGGCGCAAGGTCCTCAAGCGCCTATCCCGCTCGCCACCTTCGCCCGCCTGTCTCAGACCGAAAATCCGCGAATCTCCACCAACGGCTCGGCGCTGGCGGCCAGGGTCCGGCACGAAGGCCGCCAGGTGCTCGCCATCATCCCGCTCGACTCGCCGAACGCGCGCCCTGAAATCATCTATCGCGACGAGGACGCCAATTTCGACGGCAGCCGCGGCATTCGCCCCGTCGCCTGGGACTGGATCGACGACGAAAATCTGCTGATCACGGTCGGCCAGATGTCCAACTTCTACGGCGATCGGGTGCAGGAGCGCCGCGTCGTCGCCTACAATCGCCGCACCCGCCAGTTGACCCGGCTTGGCTGGCGGGCCGCAGTCATCGATGCCGGCAACGTCATCTGGCGGTCGCGCAGCGGGCCACCACGCGTCCTGATCTCCCGCCTGGTCAATAGCGGCGATACCGAGCGCCTGGGCAATCCCGAGGTGATCAGCGTCGATGTGACCACCGGCCGCCAGGAAAGGGTGCAGGCGCCCCAGGTCGGCGTGCGCAGTTGGTATGCCGATGGCGACGGGAACGTCCGCCTCGGCCTGGAAACAGACGCCAGCAGCGGCACCCTGCGGGCGCGCTATCGCGGCGTCGGCGAGGCCAATTTCCGGTCGATCATCAATCAGCGGATGGAGCGCTACCGCGAGGCGCCGGTGCCGCTCATCTTTCTGCCCAACGATCGCGCGATCGTGCAAAGCCGTCACGAGAATTTCAGCGCCATCTACGAAATGGACCTCAACACCATGCAGATGGGGCGCAAGGTCTTCGGCGTCGATGGCTATGACGTCGACGATGTCGCCCCCAATTTCGAACGCAACGGGGTCGGCGCGGTGACG
>JBBSLM010000575.1:0-1441 GCA_038255245.1 Sphingomonadales bacterium | reverse complement strand
TTCCAGGCCGGCACCAACATGCGCGCCTGGACCTTCATCATCTTGCGCAATCTTTTCCTGAGCCAGATGCGCCGCGCGCGCTTCAAGGGCGAATGGGACGAATTGACCGCAGCCAAGATTCTCGCCGCACCCGCCAGCCAGGACAAGCATATCGAACTGGCCGATATGCAGCGCGCCTTGCTGCACCTGCCGCAGCCCCAGCGCGAGGCGCTGATCCTGGTCGGTGCGGGCGGCTTCGCTTATGAAGAAGCAGCGGAAATCTGCGGCTGCGCCGTTGGCACGATCAAGAGCCGCGTCGCGCGCGGCCGGGTCGCGCTGGAAGAATTGATGACCAACGGCAAGCTGCCATCACGCCGGGAGCACGACAATCAGGATCGCACGCCACTGCAGAGCATCATGGGCGATGTCGAGCGGTTGAGCCGGGATCGCATGCCGACGCCGGACGAAGGCGATGAAGATTCCGAAGCTGCATAGACAGCGCAGGACCGTCTGCTAATCGCGATCCAGGCGGCCAAGCAATTCTTCGAAATCGCCAAGCGAGCGCGTTTCGCTGTCGAGTGGATAGGCCTCGCGCAGGGCGTTGCCCAGCCCGGCATGCACCGTCGGCGGCGCCACCTTGACGAAATTTCGCCGGCTGGCCGGAGTCAAACCGCGATGATCATTGGGCTTTTCCACGCGACTTCAACGTCCGCTCGTTTTCATGGTTGCAATCGTGACGCGTGTCGAATGACTTACGGCGAATGAATGTGGCGCAATGAGCACAACTGACGGAACCACGCACGAGGCGATTGCGCGAGCGCGGGCACACGCGCCCTTCCTGCGCTCGCTGCTGGATCGCGGCGGGCCGGTCGTTGACGCCGTCGCGGCCGGTGATTTCGACGGCGCCTTGCGGGCCGCGCGGCTGGCGGGGCAGGGCGAGGATGTCGCACCGGCGCTGCGCCGGGAGCGGGCCGGCTATGCGCTGACGCTGGCGATCGCCGATCTGGCGGGAATATTTCCGTTCGAGCGGGTCGTCGGCGAATTGTCCGACCTTGCCGATCGCGCGCTGGAGCGGGCGATCGAAACGGCGATCGGCGAGCGTTATCCGGGCGCGGCGCCGGCTGGCTTTGCGGTCATCGCGCTCGGCAAGCTCGGCGGACGTGAGCTCAATTATTCGTCGGACATCGATCCGATCTTCCTGTTCGATCCCAATACGATCCCCCGCCGCGAGCGGGAGGAACCGGGTGAGGCGGCGGTGCGGATCGGCCAGCGCGTGGTGGAATTGCTGCAGCGCCGGACCGAGGACGGCTTCGTCTTCCGGGTCGATTTGCGCCTGCGCCCGGCCAGCGAAGTCACCCCGATCGCGCTGCCGGTCGATGCCGCGATCAGCCACTATGAATCCTCCGCCATGCCGTGGGAGCGCGCCGCCTTCATCCGCGCCCGCCATGCCGCGGGGGACGCG
>JBBSLM010000574.1:0-1442 GCA_038255245.1 Sphingomonadales bacterium | reverse complement strand
TGTTCAGGCTGTCCTGGCCAATGGCGGTCATAAATACCTCGTCGCAAAGTGATACTTCGCGCCGGCTTCAGCCGCGGCCCCCGACGCTGTCTGCGACGGGCCGTAGCAGGGTGCGCGGAGGGGGGAAAGGGAGCGCGGCGGTATCAACCGCTCACGCGCAACCCTCGACATAGCCGAGCACCGGCATGGTGCCGACGTGGATCAGGCTGACCCGGCCCTCCGCATTGATCTCGAAGCGCAGGGCGGCATCGCCGGAGGCGGCGTTCGGGGCGGTCAGATATTTGCCGGGCGCCTCGACATATTGGTGCGGCTCCTCACGGAAACCGGCGAAAGCGGCGCGGATTTCGGCCTCGGGCGCGCCGACCCCGATCCCTTCGGCGAGGCGAATATTGGAACGCTGGCCGAGCGTGATGCGGCGCACACGGCCCTCCTCGACGATGGCATGGACGCCGGGCACGTCCGGATTGCTGACCAGACGGCATTCGTCCGAAATCTGCGCGCCGCGCTCCGCCCAGCCGCTGTTCGCCGGGACCGGTTGACCGATGCGCAGCGGCCCGAGGCCTTCGAGCGTGAGGATGTTGGCCGGGGCCTGGGGGGCGGTTGGCGCGGCCGGAGCAGGGGCGGGCGGCGTCGTGTTGGTGGCGACCGGCCCGGGGGCCGGAGCCGTCGCGTTGGTGGCGAGGGGCGGCTCGGGCGAGCAGGCGGCGAGGGTGAGCGCGAGGGAGAGCGCGGCGGTGGCGGGAAGCTTTCTCATGGCGCGGTGAACGGCGCGGGTGGCGGGTTGGTTTCCTGCACACCCCGGCCGCGGGGCGAGCGGACGCGACGGCGCGGCGGCACGCGCGGGCAAAGGGCGCACAAGAGAGGTTGCGCGCGATACGACCGGCTCTGTCGCGTGTTCTTATTTTGTTCTTTCCTACAGCCCGCGCTTTGCGGTAAAATAGGCGGCTGGGGCATCGGGAGTGGGCAATGGGACGAAGAGGCGAAGCGGAGAAACGGGAGCCGGGTTCGGCGGGCAAGGGCGAGGCGGATGGGGCGAAGCGGCTGCGCTATCGGCACGACGGTCCTTCGGCAGGCTCAGGATGCACTGAACCCGTCGAGCCTTCGCTGCGCTATCGGCACGACGGGTTCACGCCGGGCAAGCAGCGCGCCTTTCTGGAGGGCCTGAAGGAGACCGGCTGCGTCGAGGATGCGTGCCGGGCGGCGGGAATTTCGGACACGACCGCCTACCGGACACGCCGCAAGCTGCCGGAGTTTGCGCGAAGCTGGAACGTGGCGCTGGCCATGGCGGCGACGCCGGTCGACATGATCGCCTTCGAACGGGCGACGATCGGCGCCGACAAGGTGATCATCCGCGAAGGCAAGGTGGTGCAGATCGAGCGGCGGCCGTCCGACGTGATCCTGCGCGCGATCATGCAGAACAGCACGCGCGGGCGCGACGCGGC
>JBBSLM010000573.1:0-1446 GCA_038255245.1 Sphingomonadales bacterium | reverse complement strand
GTCCGCCGGCGACAGGCTCAGCGCCTGCCATTTCAGCCCGCCCTCCAGCAGCATCGGCCGCCCCGCATTGCCGCTGCCGGCAAACTCCGCCGCCATCTCCGCCTTCAGCCGCTCATATTGCGCCGGCGCCAGCACGCTGCCATCGCCCGGATCGTAGATCAGAGCCCCGGACGGCCGCGCCGCATTGTCCAGCAGCGCCTTGTTCCACCGCGCCGCCGCATTGTGCACCGCCACCGCCGCTGCCGCAGCGCCCAGGCAGCCCAGCCCATAATGATCGTCCAGCGGATGGACGGCACGGACATGCACGATCGCGTCGGCCGGATAGCTCCGCTCCGCCGCCCCGGCCTTGTAGCGGTAAGCCGACGGCCACCCGCCCCCATCCGTCACCACCTTCACCCGCTCCGGCCGCAAAGCGAACAACCGCCCAGGCTCGCCTCTCCCGTCGAGCCCGACATGCAGAAAGGCATTGCCATGCAGCAGCAAATGCGTCGCGGCGGTCTCGAGCAAAGCAGTCGTCAGCAATTGGCTGTACTCCGGCGAAGGCCGGAGCGTTGCGGGCGGCTCACCCAAGGCTCCGGCCTCCGCCGGGGAACAATCGACCACCACAGACCCCACCGCCTCACTCACCAGCCGCACGCACCGCTGCGCCACCGCATTGCCGAGATAGGCCTCCCGCACCTGCGCCTCGTAAGACCGCGGCCAAAGCTCCCCGCTCGCGCCCCACGCCGCACCCAACAAAAAGGGCCGCCCCGGAGCATCCGAAGCGGCCTTCCGGCCGAACCATCTCATGCTATCCCGCTCCCATATCGTTCCACGCCGTTTTCAACACCTTCGCCTTCACAGCCCCCGCACCGACGGCTCGCCTCTCCCCCGCAACATCAGTTCCGTCAGCGCCCAGACCATCGCGTCCGCCCGGTCCGGCGATCGTCCCGGCCCGGCATAGCCGCCGCCGATCTGCAGCCCGCACAATTGATCCTCGAGCTCCGGGAACGCCCCCGCGAACTTCGCCTTCCCGCTCTCGAACAAAGCCGCGACCGGTTCCGCCCGCGCCGCCTTGCCGCGCCGCGCATGGACCAGCCGCACCGGCAGCGCGCAATCCGCCGCGCGCAGCACGCTCGCCACCATCTCACCGCCCTGGTTCGCTTCCGCCACCACCCGGTCGGCTTTATGCGCCTCGGCCGCCGCCGCCACCGCCCGCGCCCAGCCCTCGGGCGAAAGGCCGCTCACGCTATGATCCGCCAGCACATAGCCGACGCCATCCGCGCCCAGCCCGCACACGATGATCCCGCACGCATCCCCGCCCGCCGACACCGGCGGATCCACCCCGATGACGATCCGAACGAACCGCTCATCCTGAGTAGACGCTGAGCCTGTCGAAGCGTCGTATCGAAGGAACCGACTCTTCTCCACCAGCTCCCGGGTCCACAACGCCCCCTCGACATCCTC
>JBBSLM010000572.1:0-1450 GCA_038255245.1 Sphingomonadales bacterium | reverse complement strand
GAGACTGACGAAGTCGGGCTCGCCACAAAGAGATTTTTCGGCCGCAGACGCGTCCGGCCCCCACCCAACCCTCCCCACAAGGAGGAGGGCTGAGAAAGAGCGTCCCCGCTACGCCTTCGTATCCAGGATCGGCTCGAAGCCGCCCCAGAACATGCGCTTGCCGTCGAACACATCCTTGTCGGTGTCGCCCGGCTGCATGCGTTCATCCGCCATGATCTTCTTCCAGCCTTCGTCGCGGGCCTGTTTGGAAGGCCATTCCACGAAGGAGAAGACCACATTCTCGCCATCCTTGGCATGCGCGGCGCGGCGATAGTCGGTGAGCCTGCCGTCGGGGAGGTCGTCGCCCCAGGCCTCGACCACGCGCACCGCTCCATATTCCTGGAAGACCGGCGCCATGCGCGTCGCCATCGCACGATAGCGCTCCTTATTCTCGCTCGGCACGGGCAGGATGTAGCCATCGACATAGTCGCCGCGGCCGCTGCCCTCGTCGACGATCGACTCGAAGCCGCCAATGATCATGCGCTTGCCGTCGAACGGCATCGACGCGCCCATCTGCTCCATGCGCGGATCGGTCATCATTTTCTGGCGGGCGGCGTCGCGGGCGGCCTTGTCGGCATATTCCATCCAGCTGAAGACGACGATTTCGCCGTCCTTGGCCTGGACCGCGCCCTTGAAGTCGTTGACCTTGCCGTCCGGCACGTCGTCGCCCCAGGTCTCGACCAGCCGCTGGCAGCCGAATTCGGCAAACAAGGGCCCTGCTTCGCTCGCATGCTGGCGATAGCTCTCTTTATTTTCCGCAGGCACCGCCAATACGAAACCATCGATATAAGCCATTTTCTCTCTCCTCGTTTTCGTGTCGTTCCAAGTTCAGGCCGCCGTGTCGATGATCGGCCTGAAGCCGCCGAACATCATCCGCATGCCATCGAACGGGCGGCTTTCATGGCCCTGCATCCGTTCGTCCCGCACCACCTTTTCCCACGCTTCGTCGCGGACCTGCCGGGAAGGCCATTCGATCCACGAATAGACCACCGTCTCACCCGGCTCGACATGCGCGGCGCGTTTATAATCGGTCAGCTTGCCGTCGATCAGCTCCGCGCCCCAGGCATCGACCAGCCGGGTCGCGCCATAATCGACAAACAGCTCGGCGAACTTCCTGGCGAAATCGACATATTCGGCGTGCTTCGCCTCGGGCACCGGCAGGATCACGCCGTCGATGAAGCCCGGCGGGCCGCCCGGCCCTTCGTCCGAAATGACGTCGAAGCCCGATACAATCATCCGTTGGGCATCGAAGGGCAAATCGGTCGGCCGGGGCAGGTCGCCCGACTTGGCAATGGCGGCATCGCGCGCGGCGCGGTCGGGAAATTCCATCCAGCTGAACAGGATTGCCTCGTCCGGCGTCGCCTGGACGGCCTGGCGCAGATCGTTGACCTTGCCGTCGGGCAAATCCTCG
>JBBSLM010000571.1:0-1461 GCA_038255245.1 Sphingomonadales bacterium | reverse complement strand
TTCGCTAAGTCACGGAGTTCTCGAAACATGCACGTCTTCCACCCGACCGCCTTGCGCGAATATGACATCCGCGGCGTGATCGGGCAGACGCTCGGGCCCGACGACGCCCGCGCCATCGGCCGCAGCTTCGGCACGATCGTGGCGCGCTCCGGTGGGAGCAAGGTCGCGGTCGGCTATGACGGCCGAGAAAGCTCGCCGGTCTTGGAAGCCGCCCTCGTCGAAGGCCTGAACGCCGCCGGCATCGACGCCGTCCGGGTCGGCCTCGGGCCGACGCCGATGCTCTATTATGCCGAGGCGGTGCTGGACGTGGACGGCGGCATCATGATCACCGGCAGCCACAATCCGCCCGACTATAACGGCTTCAAGATGGTGCTGCGCCGCGGGCCCTTCTTCGGCGCGGACATCCAGAAACTGGGCGAAATGGCAGCGTCCGGCGATTGGGAAAGCGGCGCCGCGGGCAGCGAGCAGGTCGAGATCGAGGATCGCTATGTCGAGCGGCTCGTGCAGAATTTCGACGGTCCCGCGCTGAAAATCGGCTGGGACGCCGGCAATGGCGCGGCCGGTCCGGCCCTCGAGAAGCTCGTCGCGCGCCTCCCGGGCGAACATCACACACTCTATACCGATGTCGACAGCGCCTTCCCCAATCACCATCCCGACCCGACCGAGGAAAAGAATCTCGCCGATTTGAAACGGCTGGTCGCCGACAAGGGCCTCGACCTCGGCATCGCCTTCGACGGCGACGGCGACCGGATCGGCGCGGTGGACGGCCAGGGCCGGGTGATCTGGGGCGATCAATTGCTCTCGGTCCTCGCCGAGCCAGTGCTGCAGGACGTCCCCGGCGCGACCATCATCGCCGACGTGAAGGCCAGCCAGGCGCTCTACGACCGCGTCGCCGAACTGGGCGGTGCACCGTTGATGTGGAAGACGGGTCACAGCCACATCAAGCAGAAGATGAAGGAAACCGGCGCGCCGCTGGCGGGCGAGATGAGCGGCCACATCTTCTTCGCCCACGATTATTATGGCTATGACGACGCCCTCTACGCCGCCGTCCGGCTGATCGAAGCGATCGGGCGCCTCGGCAAACCGCTCGCGCAATTGCGCGACGAGATGCCGGCGATGGTCAACACGCCGGAAATGCGCTTCCAGGTCGACGAAAGCCGCAAGTTCGCCGCGGTCGACGAAGTGCTGGCGCGGCTCGCGGCGGACGGTGCCAACGTCAACCGCACGGACGGCGCGCGGGTCGATACCGCCGACGGCTGGTGGCTGCTGCGCGCTTCGAATACGCAGGACGTGCTGGTCGCTCGCGCCGAGGCCAAGGACCAGGCCGGCCTCGACCGGCTGGTGGCGCAGATCGACGACCAGCTCGCCAAATCGGGGATCGAGCGCGGCCCGCAGGCCGGGCATTGAGCGACCGATGAAGTTTCACCCGGAAGCGGCATTCTTCTCCATCGTCTGGATGGC
>JBBSLM010000570.1:0-1461 GCA_038255245.1 Sphingomonadales bacterium | reverse complement strand
CGTTCGCCGGCGGCGCCAACCCCACCACCTACGACGGCTACAAGCTCGCCCCCGGCAGCCCCGGCAAGAACGCCGGCTCCGACGGCCAGGACATCGGCATCTGAGCCCACGCCGGTCCTCGCGCACCCGCGCGAGGACCGGCAGCGGACCGGGACCAGCCGGCGCTCCATATGACCGATCTCAGCGCCGCTCGGGGCCGGGGCCTGGTTCGGTGCACCCGATCTGGACGTTTGGCCGATGCGGCCGCGACCCGCGGAACGGACGGATGGTCGATGCCCGTGGTGGACGGCTCACCGAGGCTCGTAGCCCGCCCGATAGCACCTGAGTCCGAACAGAAGCGCGGGCCAAGTGGGGTTGACCGCTCAAACTCACGGAACGAGGAGTCACGTTGCGCACCCGTACCTTGCTGATGTCGTCGTTGACCGCCGCCCTGCTCGCAGCGGGCGCCACATCCGCGGAGGCCGCCACGCTCGGCGGCATCACCGCGATCCAGAGCTCCGTGGATTCTGAGCCTGCCGGCGAGGCCGAGGCATTCAGCTTCACCGCCGCCGGCAGCGGGACCGCGCAGTCGATCAGCCTGTACGTCGACACCCGCAACCGCGCGACGACCGCGCGCGTCGGGCTGTACACCGATGCACCCGGCCGCCCGGGCACGCTGCTAACCGAGGGCTCGCTGGCCTCGCCCAAGCGGGCTGCCTGGAACACCATCGTCCTGCCGTCGACGCCAGTGGTCGCCGGGCGCACCTACTGGCTCGCCGTCCTCGGCACCGGCGGCAGCATCTACTTCCGCGACCGCGCGTCAAGAACCAACTGCAAGAGCAAGGCCTCACAGCAGAACACGCTCACGAGCCTGCCGGCCTCCTGGACGACCGGCATCACGTACAACACGTGCTCGGTCTCGGCCTACGTCTCAGGCACGACGACCACCCCGGAGCCGATGCCGCCTCCGCCCCCTGCACCCGCAATGCCGGCGGCCAGCTTTACGTACGCCCCCGGCAGCACGGTGGCCGGCCAGGCGATCAACTTCGACGCGTCCACCTCGAGCTGTGCCGCAACCCCGTGCACGTACTCCTGGGAGGACGACGGGCCTGACGGCTCCGGCGGCACCCAATGGCCGCTGGGCTCCGAGCAGACGATGAGCTTCACCTTCTCAGGTGCCGGCGACAAGGCCGTCCGCCTGACAGTCAAGGACGCGATGGCCCGTTCGAGCGAGGCGGTCAAGACGATCACCGTCGCCGCCGCGAACACCACGCCCCCGCCGCCTCCGCCGCCGCCGCCGCCGCCCGCTCCGGTACCCGATCCCGCGCCCGTTCCGCCGCCGCCGGGGCCGTCAGGTCCGTGTGACCGGTCGGCTACGAGCGCGGCGACGCTGAGCACGCAGTTCAGCGCCGCGACCGCGGGCCAGTCGATCTGCCTGGCAAGCGCCGACTACGGCATCTTCAGGGCCGGCGCGAAGTCCGG
>JBBSLM010000569.1:0-1463 GCA_038255245.1 Sphingomonadales bacterium | reverse complement strand
TCGTCCCGGCGGAGGCCGCACCGGCTTAGCGCTGTTTGCGGGAGCGCAGAAGCGGCATTCGCGGCCGTCCGCCGGGACGATGGCGGGACTTACAAGGGGGAGCGGTCCCGCCAGGGAGCCTGCCACTGGCGCCGGTTCAGCACGCGGAAGCTGTCGAGAAGGGAGCGGAAAAAGCGCTTGCGCTGGATCGGGTTGGACATGTCGATAACTCCGTTCAATTAATCGGTTCAGGCGAGCGAGACGCTCGCGCCCAGGGTGGTGTAGCTCATTGCCAGTGCCAGCACGCCGGCCAGCAGTTTGCCGGCGATCGGCAGCGAGTCGCCCATGCGCAGCGCCGGCTGGTTCGCCGCCTGCGGCGGGCGCTGGCCATTCTCGCCATAGATGCGCTGGTGGTGTTCGGTCCAAATCCGGCTGAGGATCATGTCCTGCATAGTCTTCTCCAATCTGTCGGGGCGCGCGTTGCTCCGCGCCGTTCCGTTGATCGGGATATGGCGCCGGGGCGATCGATCCGCCAACGAAAGGATCGACAGCGTGGATAAGGCTGGCTTATAGGTTGGCGCCATGCGCAGCCTTCCGCCACTCGCCGCCGTCCGCGTCTTCGAAGCAGCGGCGCGCCACCAGAGCTTCACGAAGGCCGCGGCGGAGCT
This sequence comes from Sphingomonadales bacterium, assembly GCA_038255245.1. Lineage (GTDB taxonomy): Bacteria > Pseudomonadota > Alphaproteobacteria > Sphingomonadales > Sphingomonadaceae > Allosphingosinicella. Next base: position 816 of record JBBSLM010000569.1, on the reverse strand, counting down.
GGGCATGACGCAGGCGGCGGTCAGTTATCAGGTGAAATTGCTCGAAGAGCGGCTGGGCGTGCCCTTGTTCCTGCGCGCCAACCGGCGGGTGCAATTGACCGAAGCGGGGCGGCGCGCGGCCGGGCTCGTGACGACCGGGCTGGATCAGATCGCCGAGGCTTTTTCCGGCCTGCTGGCCGACAATGCCTCGGTGCTGACGATCAGCGCGACCCAGACTTTCGCGTCGGAATGGATGGCGCAGCGCATGGGCCGCTTCCAGTTGCCGCGCCCCGAACTGGCGGTGCGGCTGCTCACCCAGAATCACATCATCGATTTCGCGCAGGAGGATGTCGACGTCGCGATCCGCAGCGGCGCGAGTAGCAAGGCCTGGCCGGGGCTGCGCAGCCATTTCCTGTTCCGCCTGCACGGCACCCCGCTCTGCACCCCGGAATTTCGCGACGAACATCGCATCAACGCGCCCGAGGATCTGCTCCGCGTGCCGCGCATCACCCCTGACGATCATTGGTGGGCCGACTGGTTCCGGCAGGTGGGCGTGCCGGTGCCGGCGCGCGAGCCGGGCGGGATCCGCCTCGACGCGCAATCGATGGAAGGCAATGCGGCGATGGCCGGGGTCGGCGCGGCGGTGCTGACGCCGATGTTCTGGCGCGGCACGATGGCGGCCGGGCGGCTGGTCCAGCTCTTCCCCCAGATCGAGGTCGAGGCGCGCGGCTTCTGGCTGGTCTATCCCGAATATAAGCGCCGCACGCCCAAGGTGGTGGCCCTGTGCGAATTCGTGCTGGCCGAGGTGGAAAGGCTGAAAGCGACGGAATTCCCGGA
>JBBSLM010000568.1:0-1464 GCA_038255245.1 Sphingomonadales bacterium | reverse complement strand
TCGCGCAGCCCCGCCTCCAGCGCCTGCACGATCGTTTCGGCTCCCGCCGTGCCCGGCCCCGCCTCGCCGTCGACGATATCGCCCGCGATCGTCAGCACGCCGATATTGCCGCCGCGCCCGAGCAAGGGCGTGCGGATCAGCACACTGTCATACAGCACCGCGCGGAAGCTGCCCGGCATATCGCCTTCGCCGGCGCCGACCAGTTCGGCCATCCGCGCTTCGAATGCCGATCTGTCGCCGATCTGGTCGATCAGGCCCGCCGCCCGCGCCGCCTGCGCCATGTCGCCATTGCTGCGCTGGATCGCGTCGCCCGGCGCGCCGATATAGGCCGCGAGCTGGGCGTTCGGCCGCGCCCGACCGACCTCCTCCTGCCACTGGCTCCACAGGGCGTCGGCCAGCGCCTGGTTCGCCTGACGCGCCTCCGGCGACATGTCGGCCCGCGAATAGGGCTCGACCGCCGCCTTGAAGGTGCCGACCCGGTAGATGTTGGCGGTGATTCCCAGCCGCTCCAGCAGCCCCGCATAATAGAGATTCGATCCGCCCGGCCCGGCGATGATCACCGCGCCCATCGGATTCAGCCAGATTTCGTCCGCCTGCGCCGCCAATTGATAGGTGTCGTCGTCATAAGCGGTCGCATAGGCGACCACTTTCTTGCCCGCCGCGCGCACCCGCCGGAGCGCGGCGCCGATATCGCTGATCGCCGTCTGCCGCCCGCCGGCGAAGATATCGAGGTCCAGCGCCACCGCCTCGATCCGCGGATCCTGCGCCGCCACGTCCAGCGCGTGCACCAGCTCGGCGCGCCGATATTCGCGCGGGCCGCCGCCGGTGAACGGGCTCACCTCGGCCGGCTGCTCGACGATCGGTCCGTCAATGGCCAGCGCCAGCGCGCCGCGCGTCGGCCCGCCCGCATGCGGCGTCGCCGAGAGTACCACGTACAGCAGCCCGAAGAACATGATCAGGAACAGCAGCGACAGCCCGTCCTTGATCGCGACCACCACTTTCCAAAGGCCGCGCACGAACGTCATCGCCAGTTTCCCTTCGTCACCCCGGACTTGATCCGGGGCCTGCCTTGTTCTTCACACAGGTCGTAAGGCAGGTGGGGGCCGGATCAAGTCCGGCATGACGAAAAGGGGCTCACCACCCCTTGACCCCACCTGAACAAACCCTAAATCGGCGCTGCTGGCACTCGCCTTGGGTGAGTGCCAAAACGCATCACATGGAAGAGGTGAATTCATGACTTTTCGACCCCTGCACGATCGCGTGCTGGTCCGCCGCGTGGACGCCGAAGAAAAAACGGCCGGTGGCATCATCATCCCCGACACGGCCAAGGAAAAGCCGCAGGAAGGCGAAGTGATCTCCGCCGGCACCGGCACCAAGTCGGAAGAGGGCAAGATCACCCCGCTGGACGTCAAGGCCGGCGATCGCATCCTGTTCGGCAAATGGTCGGGCACCGAGGTCCGCGTC
>JBBSLM010000567.1:0-1465 GCA_038255245.1 Sphingomonadales bacterium | reverse complement strand
GGCCAATGTGAACACCCGCATGATCCGCTTCCCGGTGCTGTCGCCGGATGGCAGCCAGGTCGTCTACGAGAGCCTCGGCCGCCTCTGGATCCGTGCCGCCACCGGCAATGCCCAGCCGCGCCGGCTGACCGCGCCCGATGGCGATTTCCAGCTCTGGCCGAGCTGGTCGCGCGACGGCCGCTCGATCGTCTTCGTTTCCTGGAACGACCAGCGCCTCGGCGAAATCCGCACCGTCGCCGCCGACGGCTCCGGCCAGCGCACGATCACCGGCGCGCCCGGCCATTATGCCCGCCCGCGTTTCTCGCCCGACGGCCAGACCATCGTCTTTGAGCGCGGCAGCGGCGGCTTCCTGACCTCCGAACTCTATTCGGGCGAGGATGGCATCTTCCGTATCGCCACCGCCGGCGGTGCGCCTGCCCGCGTGTCCGGCAGCGGCGGCTCGCCGCAGTTCGGCGCGGCCAGCGACCGGGTGTTTTTCGAGGTCAACGAAAACCAGAAGCGCCGCCTGGTCAGCACCGACCTGATGGGCGGCAATCGCCGCGTCCATGCCGAAGGCGATCTGGTCACCAATTTCGAAGTCTCGCCGGACGGCCGCGCTTTGGCCTTCCGCGAGAATTACAATTTCTTCGCATTGCCCTTCTTCGGCGGCGCGGCGGTGATGAATGTGTCCAGCCGCTCCGGCCCGATGCCGGTGACGCGGGTCACCAACGCGGCGAGCGCCTATGGTTCATGGGCCGGCAATCGCTTCGTCTGGACGCTCGGGCCAAACCTCTACAGCGCCGATCAGGCCAGCCTCACTGCCCGCGCGCCGGGCACGAACTACACCCCGCCGACGACGGGCACGAACCTGTCGGTCACGGTTCCTGCGGATGTCCCGGCCGGCATCGTCGCTTTGGTCGGCGCGCGCATCGTCACCATGGCGGGCGCCAATGGCGGGGTGATCGAGGATGGCGTGATCGTCATCGACGGCAACCGCATTCGCGCCGTCGGCCCGCGCGCCAGCACCGCCATCCCGGCGGACGCTCGCCAAGTCGATCTGGCCGGCCGCACGATCACGCCGGGCTTCATCGACGGTCACGCGCATGGGCCCTATGGCAGCGACGATCTGATCCCGCAGCAGAATTGGTCGCAGCTCGCGCACCTCGCGCTCGGCGTCACCACCACGCACGATCCGTCGAGCACCGCCAGCGAAGTGTTCGCGGCCGCCGAGATGCAGCGCGCCGGGCTCATTCTCGCGCCGCGCACCTATTCGTCGGGCGAGATCGTCTATGGCGCGCGCAGCCCCTCCCGCTACGCCCAGATCGACAGTTACGAGGATGCGCTCAACCACGTCCGCCGGCTGCAGGCCGAAGGCGCGGTGTCGATCAAGAATTACAACCAGCCGCGCCGCAACCAGCGGCAGATGGTCGCCGCCGCCGGCCGCCAGCTCGGCATCATGGTCGTGCCGGAGGGCGGCTCGCTCTTC
>JBBSLM010000566.1:0-1469 GCA_038255245.1 Sphingomonadales bacterium | reverse complement strand
GGGGCGATGGTCGTCGATATTGGCGGCGGGACGACGGAAGTCGCCGTGCTGTCGCTGCAGGGCCTCGCTTACAGCACCTCCGTCAGGATCGGCGGCGACAAGATGGACGACGCGATCATCAGCGCGGTGCGGCGCAAGCATAATCTGCTGATCGGCGAGGCAACGGCGGAACGGATCAAGCATGAGATCGGGAGCGCGCTTGCGCCCGATGGCGAGGCCCGCACCCTGCAGGTGAGGGGGCGACACCTTGCGTCCGGAATGCCGCAGGAAATCGAGATCGACGAAACGGAGGTGGCGCAGGCGCTGGCCGAACCCGTCAGCCAGATCCTCGCCGCGGTGCAGTCCGCGCTCGAGAATACGGCGCCGGAATTGTCGGCCGATATCGTCGATCAGGGGATCGTGCTGACAGGCGGCGGGGCGCTCCTCCATCGCCTGGACGAAGCCATGGCCTTGTCCACCGGGGTGCCCGTGGTGGTCGCCGACGATCCCTTGTTGTGCGTGGCCCGGGGAGCCGGTCAGGCGCTGGAAGATCCGCTTTATGCCGGCGTGTTGATGCCGGTATGAGCTGCGCGGGGGCGCCTTGCCCAAGGAGTTCCAGACGGCCTGAATCGCGCCGGGTTCATCTGGCGCTCACCTTAGCGGGACGAGCTGTTCGTGCCGGACGGCGGCCACCGGAACGATTGGCCCTTCGACACCGTTTCCATCCCGAAGAAAGAGGTGTGACATGCGTAACTCATGGTTGTGCGCGAGCGCGCTGGCGCTTTCCGTTTCGATTCCGGCCGTGGCCCTAGGGCAGGGGCAGGGGCAGGGGCAGGGGCGTGGCAATGGCCACGGCCAGCAGGCTGAGCGCGGCAAGCAGGGCGGCGGCGAGCGCGAGCGGGGCAAGCAGGGCCGCGGCAATGAGGGCCGCGCCGACCGCCCCGACAATCGCGGTGGCGGCAGTCCCGGCCGGGCGCGGCAGGCGGGGCAGGAGCGAGGCGGCCCGCAACGCGCGGACAATCCCGGGCGGATGCGCGCGGTCGAGCGCGGCGGCCCCGCGATCGTCGCCATTCCGGGCCGCGGGCGGGAGAATGATCGTGGCAACGGCAATCGCGGCGATGACGACCGGCCGCGTGTCGACAATCGCGGCGGCGAGCGCCTGGCCGCGCCGCGCCGCGAGCGGAACGGGCCGCGGCTGACGCAGCGCCGCGCGGTGCGGCTGGACGGCGGCGAGATCGCCCGGCTGCGCTGGCAGCCAGAACGATCGATCGTGCGCGGTTGCCCGCCGGGACTCGCCCGCAAGCATAATGGCTGCATGCCACCGGGCCAGGCGCGCCAGATCGCCCAGGCCCAGCAAAGCTGGTATCGCAATTGGTGGGGCTATCCGGCGGCCGCGAACTATATCTATGACGATGGCTTCCTATACCGCACCGGTGGCGATGGCCGGATCGCGGACTATGTGCCGTTGCTGGGCGGCTCGCTGCGGCCGG
>JBBSLM010000565.1:0-1493 GCA_038255245.1 Sphingomonadales bacterium | reverse complement strand
TCTGCTGCGTTATTCGTGAAGGGGACGCGGAAGTCGGTTGCGAACCGCAGGAACTCGGGCCGGTGCTTCTCGAACCGGTCGAGCAGGTTCACCGCGACCGGGCGTTTGGCGGGCCAGCCGCCGTCGGGGGTGGGGTTCTGGGCCCGGCCCAGGGCCAGGATCACATCGATGCGCCTCTGCCACTCGGCCAGGACTGCCCGTTCGAGTTCGTGTCGCCCGCTGTTCCTGGCCGCATCGACGGCGGTGTTCATCTTCAGAAGGACGGTGGCCAGCTTGGGCGCCCAGGTCTGGGCGGGGACGGCCTCGTGGACCCCGGTGAGCTCGCGGATGACGTGCGCACAGCACAACGCGTGTTCGATGTCGTAGCACCAGTACGGCTTCCAGCAGTCGTGCACCCCGATCCCGGTGAAGGCGGGCAGCACCCCGGCGGCGTCCATCGCCTCCTTCCCGCGCCGGGGGTGGCAGGTGTACAGGGTCGCCGCCGGGGTGGAGGCCGAGTGCACCCAGCGCAGGCCACCCTCGACCCGCAGCCCGGTCTCGTCGAAGTTGACCACCGGGGCGCCGGTGAGCAGTGCCCGGACCGCGTCGGTGAACGGGCCCAGCCCGTCGGCGCCGGCCTGCACCCAGGTCGCGACCGACCCCGGTGAGACCGGGGCGCCGAGCAGGTCGCTGAGCACCGCCGCGGCCCGGGCCAACGGCAGGTGGTGTCCGGCGACCAGGTACGTCGCGACCGCCCGCACCCCCGGGCCGTAGGACACCGGTGCCCGCACCGTCTCGGGCACCCCGTCCGGCGCGCCGGCCATCGTGGTGGTCCCGCACCCACAGGCCCGGTGCTCGATCCGGTGCTCCACCCAGACCAGCGCCACCTGCGGCAGGTCAGCGACCTGGCGGACCTCGGTCGAGGTCACCGGTGCACCCTCCAGCGAGCCCCCGCACCCACCGCACGCCGACGGGGAGTGCACCAGCACCTCGTCGGGGACCTGCACCTGCGCCAGCGTGGCCCCCGGCGCACCCGGCTGCCCACCCGGCCTGCGCCCGGTGGACCGCCGCGTCGACCGCGGCGGCGCCTTGGCATACCCCTCGGCCGACGGCGGGGTGTTCGAGTTCCGCGAGTTCCGGCCCAGCCGGGCCTCCAGCTGCGCGACCCGCTCGGCCAGCGCCCGGTTCTCGGCCTCCCGCACCCGATCCCGCTCCGCCCACCCACGCGCCAGCTCGGCCGACCTGCGCTCGGCCTCCCGCAACGCCGCCACCTGCTCGGTCAGCAACTCACACCGCACACGCAGCTCCGCGATCACCGCGCGCGACTCAGCCAACTCGGCGCGCAACGCGCGCTCGGACGCAGAACGCTCAACCATGCTGACCGCCAACGGGGGGGAAAGACGCGGTCATCGACACCAAGACGACGTCGACTCAGGCCCCCACACTGGCGAACATCGCCCCACGATCAAGCGGCCACGCCGAACACGCCGCAGGAAGCACCTGAACAGTTACCG
>JBBSLM010000564.1:0-1507 GCA_038255245.1 Sphingomonadales bacterium | reverse complement strand
TTCGGCCACTTTCCGCGTAAAGGGGATCTTCTCCGGCCGCATGCCATAATCCGGCGCGGCGAGCAGCAACTGCCGCCGCCAGACGTTGCGGATGTAGCCGCCGCGCTTCTTGAAATCGATCATGTGGCCGTGCATTTCGGTGGCCTTGAGGTCGTCCTCGCGTTCGAGATGCAGCAATCCAGCCGCGACCATCTCCTCGACCAACGCCTCCATCTTCGCGCTGCGCGTCACCACCACCGAATGGCCGCCGCCTTCCGCCTCGAACTTCGGGCTCCACGCATCGCCGACCGACAGGTCACAGAATTCGTTGGCGAAATCCATGCTCTGCAGGCTGGCGCGGGTGACGAAGAAGGGGATGAGGAAATTGTAATAGACCTTCTTGGAACGCAGCACCTTGCCGCTCGCGGTCTTGATCTCGAGATAGCCGGGCCAATCGCCGGCCCGCCATTCCAGGCTGGTGACTTCATCGTCCTTTCTGACGCCGTTCGAGCGCACAAACGTGTCGATCGCCGACGGGTAAAGCGCGGTGCCCGTGTATGGCCCGAGCACCCATTCGATCTGCTGCGCACGGGCGTCGCCGCTGTGCTGCAGCCGCCGCAGCGCCGCCGCCTGCTCCGGCACCAGGGTGATCGCGTAGCTTTTGCCCGGCTCCAGCGTCGCCAGGATGTCGAGCATCGACACCGGGATGTAGACCGACTGCGCTGCCGCCTGAATCTCCTCCGGCGTCGTCGCGATCACCGCGCTGGCTTCGAGCGGCGCGGGCACGCCCTGCCGGGCCACGATCGCCGCATCGATCCGGCCGGTCTTCAGCAGATGCAGCAGAACTGCCGTCGTGACGCCACCGGACGCTCCCTTGGCGCGCACCGCCGGATCGCCGGCAAAGCCGGTGCGGGTCGCGACGATATGACCGACCAGCCACGAATCCGGCATGCGGCCATAATGGTCGAGATAGAGCTTGGGATAATTCACGCCCTTGCCGGGGCAGGCCTCCCAGGCGAGTTCGGGCAGCTTGGCGGCGGGCGCGAAGACGGGCAGCGGCCCCGACTTGCTCCGTTCCATCGTCGAGCCGCCGCTCGCGTCCAGTGCGATGCAAGCCCCGCAGCCGACGCAGATGCCGCGTTTCACCACGCGCCTGCGCAACCGCTCCGCGACATCGCCAGTCTCTGTCCGTCCGCCGGAAATGGTCTACGCCCCTGCCCTAGTTCAGCCGAATTGGCGCGGCATGTAGGGCGCGAGCGGCGATGACGGCAACTTTTCTGTTGGCTTTGCGTGCTTGACGGCGCTTACCGGCGCCCAATCATTCCTCTCCCGATACAAGAGCCGCCCCGTGAAGCTGATCATCCAGATCCCCTGCTACAATGAAGAGGAATCGCTGCCCGAGGCGCTCAGCCATTTGCCGCGGACATTGCCCGGCATCGACAAGATCGAATGGCTGATCATCAATGACGGCAGCAAGGACCGGACGGTCGAGGTCGCCAAGGCGCATGGTGTCGATCACATCGTCGAC
>JBBSLM010000563.1:0-1508 GCA_038255245.1 Sphingomonadales bacterium | reverse complement strand
GATCGCCGAGGAATGCGGGCTGATGGAAGCGCTCGGCGCGATGGTCGTGCGCGATGCCTGCGCGGCGGCGCGGCGCTGGCCCGACATTCCGGTCGCGATCAATCTGTCGCCGATCCAGTTCCGCGCGCCGGATTTCGCGGCGAATCTGAAGGCGCTGGTCGAAAGCGAAGGCGTCGCCTGCGGGCAGATCGAGCTGGAAATCACCGAGAGCCTGTTCATCGATCACGGCCCGCTTTGCACGCCGGCGATCGAGCAATTGCGCGCGGCGGGCTTTCGCGTCTGCCTCGACGATTTCGGCACCGGCTATTCCTCGCTCAATTGCCTGCGCGGCAATGGCATCGACAAGATCAAGCTGGACCGCAGCTTCATCGATGCGGCGGCGCGCGACCGCAGCATCGCCATGGTTCGCGCCGCGGTCACGCTCGGCCACGCCATGGATCTGGAAGTGGTGGCGGAGGGCATTTCGACCGGGGATGAGGAGCAGATCGCGCTCGAGGCCGGCTGCGACGCGCTGCAGGGCTATCATTATGCCTGGCCGATGCCGATCGATCAGCTCGACGCCTTTTTCGCCAAGGCCGCGGCCGGGGGGATCAGCAACGCCGCCTGACCGCTTGCGCTCAGGGCCGTCGCCGGGGCATCACCAGCCGCGATGGACCCGCGCCCTTTCGCCTATATCGTCAGCACCATCCTGCTGGTCTTCGGCATATGCGGTTTCGTGCCGCCGCTGACGCCGGCGGAGACGGATCCTCTGCGCGTCGCGGCGGGCGTCGGCGGCCCGCAATTGTTTGGAATGTTTCCCTCCAGCCCGGTGCTGGCGGGCATTCACGCCGCGCTTGGCCTGTGGGGCCTGATCGCCGGCGCGCGGCTCGGCCGGGCGGTAACCTTCGCGCGTTTCGCCGGCTTCATCTTCCTCGCGCTCACCGCGATGGGGACGATCCCGGGCGCCGACACGATGTTCGGCGCCGCCCCGCTCTACGGCAACAATCTGCTGCTGCACGGCCCGCTGGCGATCCTGAGCTTCCTGTTCGGCTGGCTCTATCAGCGCGCCAGGCCGCAGCCGGTCCCGCCGCCGTCGACCCACGCCTCTTTCTAGCATGTTGTCCTATATTCTGCGCTCCGGCGAAGGCCGGAGCCGTGGAGGCAGATCGCCAACGCTCCGGCCTTCGCCGGAGCAGCTTAGGCTGCTGAACTCCAACCCTAGGCCGCGAAGGCGTCCTCTGAGAGGTTGCGCAGCAGGCCATCGCCCACAGTCGCGGCCGATTTGAGCCCGGCGGCTTCCCCCGCGACCACCGATCGCAGATAGGCGGCCGCCGCCCGTTTCGACGCGCGAAATTCCGCGCTCGCGTCACCGTTCTCGATCGCCGCCACCTGCCTGTCCAGCAGCCAGCCAGCCGTCGCCACCGACAGCATGGTGAGCAGCGGATAGGAACCGGCCAGCCGGTCGTCGCTCCCCGCACCCTCCATCCACGCCACAACCTCGTCGATCGCATCGACCAGCGCGCCAACCT
>JBBSLM010000562.1:0-1509 GCA_038255245.1 Sphingomonadales bacterium | reverse complement strand
GCGCGATCGGCCTGAACGTGAATTTCGGCCGGAATTTCTACGGCATGGTCGAGGCGAATTACGCCGATTATGGCGATTTCTTCGGCATCAGCCTGCAGCGGCGCCACGTCGCCGCCGGGGTGGGCGTGCGCTTCTAAGCGCCGGCCTTCCGGAGACACGGAAAGGGCGCCCCTCGGGGCGCCCTTTTTGTGTTCGGCGCGGTCAGTCGTGCTCCCGCCCTTCGGCGCCGATGTACAGCTGACGGCCAGTCTCGTGGTAGAGCTTGCTCATCTCGGCCATGCCGGCCTCGGCCTCCGCCACGGCTTCGGCGGACAAGTCCACGCCTTCCGGCAACGGGGTCGCGGCGAGGAAGGAGTCGGCGCTCTGGTTCTGCTTTGCGGCGAAATCGCGGACTTCCTGTGTGATCTTCATCGAGCAGAATTTGGGGCCGCACATGCTGCAGAAGTGCGCGGTCTTGGCGCCTTCCGCGGGCAGGGTCTGGTCGTGATATTGTTCGGCCGTGTCGGGATCGAGCGAGAGGTGGAACTGGTCGCGCCAGCGGAATTCGAAGCGGGCGCGTGACAAGGCGTCGTCGCGCATTTTCGCCGCCGGATGCCCCTTGGCAAGATCGGCGGCGTGGGCGGCCAGCTTGTAGGTGACGACGCCGACCTTCACGTCGTCGCGGTCGGGCAGGCCGAGATGCTCCTTGGGCGTGACGTAGCAGAGCATCGCGGTGCCGAACCAGCCGATCATCGCGGCGCCGATCGCGCTGGTGATGTGGTCGTAGCCCGGCGCGATGTCGGTGGTGAGCGGCCCCAATGTGTAGAAGGGCGCCTCGCCGCAGGCCTCGAGCTGCTTGTCCATGTTCGCCTTGATCTTGTGCATCGGCACATGGCCGGGGCCTTCGATCATCACCTGCACGTCGTGCTTCCAGGCGATCTGGGTGAGCTCGCCCAGCGTGGCGAGTTCGGCGAACTGGGCCTCGTCATTGGCGTCGGCGATGCTGCCGGGGCGCAGGCCGTCGCCGAGGGAGAAGGCGATGTCATACGCCTTCATGATTTCGCAAATCTCCTCGAAGCGCGTGTAGAGGAAGCTCTCCTGGTGGTGGCTGAGGCACCATTTGGCCATGATCGAGCCGCCGCGCGAGACGATGCCGGTGACGCGCTTGGCGGTCATCGGGATGTAGGGCAGGCGAACGCCCGCGTGGATGGTGAAATAGTCGACGCCCTGCTCGGCCTGCTCGATCAGGGTGTCGCGGTAGATTTCCCAATTGAGGTCCTCGGCGACGCCGCCGACTTTCTCGAGCGCCTGATAGATGGGGACGGTGCCGATCGGGACGGGGCTGTTGCGGATGATCCATTCGCGGGTGTCGTGGATGTTGCGGCCGGTGGAGAGGTCCATCACCGTGTCCGCGCCCCAGCGAATCGACCAGACCATCTTGTCGACTTCGGCCGCGACGTCGCTAGCGACCGCGCTGTTGCCGATATTGGCGTTGATCTTGACCAGGAAATTGCGGCCGATCGCCATCGG
>JBBSLM010000561.1:0-1510 GCA_038255245.1 Sphingomonadales bacterium | reverse complement strand
GACATCATTGGAGCAGCTCGAGCAATTGCTTGGGGTCCTCACCCTAGACCTCAGCGCCGCTCAGGTGGAGCGGCTGACCGAGGCCTCGGCCTAGCGCCGCGCCAGCACGCCCAGCGCCGCGACCACCATCGCCTCGGTCGCGGTGGAGATCACCGCGTCGGGGTCCGGCGCCCAGAACGGGCTGTGCAGCGACGGCAGCCGGCTCATGTCGCCCGCCGCGACCGCCGCGTCGTAGCGCGCCTGCTCCACTCCGCCGACCCAGAAGATCAGGCTCTCCAGCCCCGGCTTGGCGAGCCGGAAGCGGCCGAAATCCTCGCCGGCCATCACCGGGCGGATCTGCCGCACCCGCTCCTCGCCGAAATAGGCGCGGAAACGCCCCGTCATCGCGTCGGTCAGCGCGTCGGTATTGACCGTCGCCGGCGTCGCCTCCGCCTCGCGCACCGTCACAATGGGCATGCGATCCTCGGGCACGCCCGCCGCGATCGCCTCGCCGCGCGCGATCCGCGCGATGCCGTCCAGCAAATGCCGCCGCACTTCGGGCGTGTAGCTGCGCACGGTGATCAGCAGCCGCGCCTCGTCGGCGATGATATTGTGCTTGGTCCCGGCCTGGAAGCTGCCGACGGTCACGACGGCGCTGTCCAGCGGATCGAGCTCGCGGCTGACCAGGGTCTGCAGCGAGGTCACGATCCGCGCGCCCAGCACCACCGGGTCGCGCGTCGTGTGCGGGGCCGCGCCATGCCCGCCGACACCGCGGACGATCATGTCCACGCTGTCGACATTGGCCAGCGCCGGCCCCGGCGAGAAACCGATCGTGCCGGCGGGCAGTGTCGCCGAATCGTGAAAGGCGATGGCGAAATCGGGCGATGGGAAGCGGGTGAACAGCCCGTCCGCCAGCATCGCCTTCGCGCCCTGGCTCGTCTCCTCGCCCGGCTGCGCGATCATCACCAATGTTCCGCTCCAGCGGTTGCGCAGCGCCACCATCCGCCGCGCCGTGCCGATCCAGGCGGTCATATGCGTATCATGGCCGCAACTGTGCGAGATGAAGGTATCCTGACCCTCGCGGGTCTGCCCACGCGCCCGGCTGGCAAAGGCCAGACCGGTCTGCTCCTCCATCGGCAGCCCATCCATGTCGGCGCGCAGCAGCAGGGTCGGGCCGGCGCCGTTGCGCAGCACCGCCACCACGCCGGTCCCACCAACCCCCGGCGTCACCTCGAAGCCCAGCCGCCGCGCTTCGTCCGCCAGCCTGGCGGCGCTGCGCGTCTCCTGCATGGACAGTTCGGGATTGGCGTGAAACTCGCGATAGATGGCGAGCAGGTCAGGCATGTCCTGGCGGACCGCGGCCTGGATCTCGGTCCGGTTCGGAATGGGTGCGGTTTGAGCATTCGCGCCGGTCATCGCCCCACCCCATAACATGGCCGCCGCCAAAATCCGTTTCATGCCCACACCCCTCGTCACCCCGGACTTGATCCGGGGTCTACCTTCTTGGCTGAAGGCAGACAGCAGGAGAAGG
>JBBSLM010000560.1:0-1512 GCA_038255245.1 Sphingomonadales bacterium | reverse complement strand
GATCGCCCGCAAATTGCCGACGTTGAGCTGGGCCTCATTGGCCGGACGCACCGCCGCCGCCACTTCCTGCAGCTGCCGCACTTGCTGCTTCGACAGGCTCCCGCCCAGCGCCGCGCTGACGCACTGGCTCTGCTCGACGTCCAGCCCGTAGCGCAGCAATTGCGGCCGGATGATGCCGGGCTCGTCGCGGAACCAGTCGCTCGCATAGCCCGTCGCGCATCCCCCGATCGCCATCGGCAGCATCATCGCGGTCAGCAGCTTCGCCCTCATGGCCATCGGGTTATCAAGCCGCGCGGCGGATTGCACCAGCAAAAGGCGGCCACCCGTCCCAAACCGCCCTTGTCTGAACGGCGGGATCGGGCTAGCCCTCCCCCAGGTTTACGTGAACGTAAAGCAGTCGGGAGACGCGGCTTGGACTTTTCCCTCAACGAACGCGAAGCGCATTATCAGGGCCGCGTCCGCGACTTCATCGAAGCGCACATTCGCCCGCGCAAGGCCGATTACAAACGCCAGGTCGCCGAAGGCGATCGCTGGCAGCCGGTCGCGGTGATCGAGGAACTGAAGCCGGTGGCGAGGGCAGCGGGCCTGTGGAATTTGTTCATGCCACCGGGCCACGCGCTCAGGCATGTGGACGAAAGCTTCGCATTCGAAGGGACCCAGCTCAGCAACCTCGAATATGCGCTCTGCGCCGAGGAAATGGGCCGGATCGGCTGGGCGAGCGAGGTGTTCAACTGCTCCGCCCCCGACACCGGCAATATGGAGGTGTTCCACCGCTACGGCACGCGCGAACAGAAGGAGCAATGGCTCCGCCCGCTGATGAATGGCGAGATCCGCTCCGCCTTCCTGATGACCGAGCCGGGCGTCGCCTCATCCGACGCGACCAACATCGAATGTAGGATCGACCGCGACGGCAGTGATTATGTCATCAACGGCCGCAAATGGTGGTCGTCAGGCGCCGGCGATCCGCGCTGCAAGGTCGCGATCCTGATGGGCAAGAGTGATTTCGGCGCGCAGCGGCATCAGCAGCAGTCGATGATCCTTGTGCCGATCGATGCCCCCGGCATCACTGTCGAGCGCGCCCTCACCGTCTTCGGCTATGACGACGCCCCGCACGGCCATATGGAAATCGAGCTGAAGGACGTCCGCGTCCCCGCTTCCAACCTTTTGCTGGGCGAAGGCCGCGGCTTCGAGATCGCGCAGGGCCGCCTAGGCCCCGGCCGCATCCACCATTGCATGCGCACCATCGGCGCGGCGGAGGAAGCGCTGGCGGCGATGGTGAAGCGCCTGCAGAGCCGCGTCGCCTTCGGCAAGCCGCTCTCCGCTCACAGCGTCTGGGACGAGCGCATCGCCCGCGCCCGCATCGACATCGATTGCTCGCGGCTCTTGTGCCTGAAAGCCGCCGACCTGATGGACCGCGCCGGCAACAAGTCGGCCGCCGGCGAGATCGCGATGATCAAGGTCAAGGCGCCCAACATGGCGCTGCAGATCATCGACGACGCGATCCAGGCCCAT
>JBBSLM010000559.1:0-1513 GCA_038255245.1 Sphingomonadales bacterium | reverse complement strand
CGATCAGCTCGGCATTGGCCACCGCCGCCCCGATCCGCGCGCCCGCCACCCCATAGGCCTTTGACAGGGTCCGCAGCACCACCAGATTCGGCCGTCGCGCGGCCTCGGCGGCGAGCGACTCCATTTCCGCAAACTCGATATAGGCCTCGTCGAGCACCAGGATCGTCCCGGGCAGCGCATCCGCCACCGCCAGGATCTGGTCCGGCGGCACGACATTGCCGGTCGGGTTGTTGGGCGAACAGATGAAAGCGAGCTTCAGCTTCGGCTCCGCGCGGGCCGCCGCGATAAAGCCGGCGGCGTCGAAATCGAAATCCGCGTCCAGCCGCACCTCGGCCACCCGTGCGCCCTGCAGCCGGGCGAAATGCGCGTAAGCGGAGAAGGTCGGATTCGCCACGAGCACCGCATCCTCACCCGGCCGGCAGAAGGCGCGCATGAGCAGATCGATCGCATCGTCGGCGCCGCGGGTGACGACCGTTTCGTCCGCCCCCACGCCGTACAGGCTCGCCATCGCCTGCCGCAGGCGGGCCGGCTGCGGCTCCGGATAGCGGTTGATGCCCGCCGTCAGCGGCGAGGCGTCGAGCGGCGGAAACGGATTTTCATTGGCGTCGAGGCTGATCACATCGGCGAGGCCGGCGCTTGCCCGCGCGCCAAGATCGAAGGGCGGCAGCGCGAGCACTTCCGGACGCGCCAGCCTGAGGGCAAGCCCGTTCATGCCGGCACCTGCCGGCCGCGGGCTTCGGCGGCCCGGGCATGGGCTTCCAGCCCCTCAAGCCGGGCCATCCGCGCGGCCGGATCGGCCAGCGCCGCTGCTGCTTCGCGGGTCAGGCCCTGCACCGAAATCGATTTCATGAAGCTGTGCATGGACACTCCGCTCCAGGCCCGCGCCGCGCCATCGGTCGGGAGCACGTGGCTCGATCCTGCGAGATAATCCCCGAACGTTTCCGCCGCCGAGCTGCCAAGGAAGACCGCGCCGGCATTGCGAACCTGTGGCACCAGAGCGTCCGGATCGCGCACCGCGAGCGACAAATGCTCCGGCGCATAGGCATTGGCGATCGCCACGGCCTCGGCGAGGTTGGGCGTGAGGATGATCCGCGCATGGCCAAGCGCTTCGCGCGCGCAGGTGCCGTCCGGCAGCGCCGCCAGCTGGACGCTCACTTCCCGCGCCACCGCCGCTGCCAGGGCAAGCGAGTCCGTGGCGAGCATCACCTGGGCGGCCGGATCATGCTCCGCCTGGCTGAGCAGATCGGCCGCGACCAGCACCGCGTTCGCCGCCCCGTCGGCGATCACCAGCAATTCGCTCGGCCCGGCCGGCAGGTCGATCGCCGGGCCTCCCGGCAGGGACGCGACCAGCGATTTCGCTTCCGCCACCCAGGCATTGCCGGGTCCGCAAATCTTGTCGACCCGGGGAAGGTCGCCCGCCCCGAACGCCAAAGCTGCCACCGCCTGCGCGCCGCCGACCGTCCAGATCGCCTCGATCCCGCACAATTCGGCCGCCAGGGCGATGGCCGGGTCG
>JBBSLM010000558.1:0-1515 GCA_038255245.1 Sphingomonadales bacterium | reverse complement strand
GCAAGTGATGGACGTGTTCCGCATGGCCGGCGACGTCGATTATCTGCTGCGCGCCGCGGTCGGCAGCATGGCGGAGTATGACAATCTCTACCGCAGCCTGATCGCCACCGTGCCGATCAAGACGGTGACCTCGCACTTCGCCATCGAGCGGGTGAAATCGACGACGGCGTATCCAGTCTCAGACGTGTGACACACACACGAAAACCCCCGGCCTCGAGAGGCCGGGGGCAGGCGCCGCTTCTATCTAGGGAGACTTGAGCGGGAGAGGGGGTGACGCGGCCTATTTGCTGGTCGAGTTGGTCGTCGTCGTGGAGACGTTTTCGCCGGTGGCGGAGTTGGTCGACGCGTTGGTCGTCGTCGTGTTCGTGACCACCGCGCTGTTGCCGGTATCGACCGGCGGCAGCGTGGAATTGGTCGTGTTTTCGCCCACCGTCGTGGTGGTCGTCGTCGTGTTCGTCGAGTTGCTGCTCGTATTGGCCTTGGTGCCGCCGCCACAGGCGGTCAAAGCCAAGAGGCTGGCGGAAACGAGTGCGGTCGAGATGATCTTCATGTGCATTCCCCTGTTGAATATGCGGTACAAGCATGGCCCAGCAGAGCATGATCTTGCAACAAGGCCGATTGTGCGCTGCGATATTTGCAAGCTTTCGGCGTTCCTGAGGCAGGGATTGGAAGTTTCTACTAATATAGGCTAGATTCGCACATGACCTTTTCCCGTTGCGCGACGGCTTCCCCTTGCCGCAGCGATTCGGATGTTCAATCGTTGCATGTTCGAACGACAGACCAGCGAAAGGCCATCGCATGAACGGCAAGCGCCTCACCATTTTGGCCCCTGCTTTGGCGGCATTGCTCGCGGGCTGCGCGACCTCCGACGCCTCGCTCGGCATCCGCCCGGGCGCCGACGTCACCCGTTTCCACCTCGGCGAGCCGGCGCGCGGTTCGGTCTCGATCGAGCTGCCGGACGGTCAGGCCGGCGGGCTCGAAGCCTCGATCTACGCCGGCGCGGTCGAACGGGAATTGGCGAGCCGCGGCTGGACCGTCGTGCGTGGCGGCGCGGATCAAATCGCCAGCGTCCGCGTCGAGCGCACCGCCCGCATCGCCCAGCGCCGTTCGGGCTTCAGCATCGGTTTGGGCGGCGGCAGCTACGGCCGCAACGTCGGGATCGGCGGCGGCGTCCAGATCCCGATCGGCGGCGGCGGCGCGAACCAGATCGTGACAACCGAATTGTCGGTCCGGCTCAGGCGGCGCTCGGACGGCGGCGCGATCTGGGAAGGCCGCGCCACTGCCGAAGCGCGCGGCGGCAGCCCGGCGGCTTCCCCGGCTGCCTCAGCGGACTTGCTGGCGCGGGCGCTGTTTCAAGGCTTCCCAGGAGAATCGGGGCGCACTATCCGCGTGCCATGACTTTATCCATTACGAGCCCCCATGACGGCGGCAACATCCGTGTCGTCGCCATCGACGGCGATCGCATCGACCTCGAAATCGTCCAGGATCATCTCTCGGACTTCTATCAATGGTTCT
>JBBSLM010000557.1:0-1515 GCA_038255245.1 Sphingomonadales bacterium | reverse complement strand
TTCGTCTTCGTCCTCGACCGTCACGGTCAATCTGAACACCGCCACGCCTCAGGCTATTGGGACGTTCGGCGGCACCGACACGCTCACCAACATCGAGAATATCGTTGGCTCGTCGGTCTTCGCCAACACGCTGACCGGCAATGCGCTGGGCAACCGGTTCACCGGCGGCGCGGCGCTGGACACGATCCAGGGCAACGCCGGCGACGACGTGATCTTCGGCGGTGCCGGCAACGACGTCCTGCTGGGCGGCACGACCGGTGCGCTCGACGACGGCAGCGCCGATACGCTCGAAGGCGGCGCCGGCAACGACTTTCTGTCCGGCGGCCAGGGCAACGACATCCTGCGCGGCGGCGATGGCGACGACTCGCTGATCGGCGGCGTCGGGAATACGGCGCGCCAATATTTCATCGGCGTCGATGGCGGGAATGACATCTACGACGGCGGCGACGGGTATGACACGGCGATCATGGTCTATGACGGGCGCCTTGGTGTCGGCGGGAGCAACATCGGAATTTCCATCGATCTGAGGAGCCTGGCGGGCAACAGCGACATCACCGAAAACGGTGTCAGCGTCGGCTCATTGACCAGCATCGAAGCTCTGATTTTCCGCGGAACCACTGTGGACGATTTCGTCGGTGGCACCGGCGCGGCCGATAACCTCTTCGGCGGTGCCGGCAACGACGTCCTCAAAGGTTGGTACGGCAACGACCTGCTCGAAGGCGGGCTTGGCGACGACATACTGAGCGGCGGCGAGGGTCTGGACACCGCGACCTATGCCGGTTCGCTGGTCGGGGTGAACGTGGATCTGCGTATTCAGGACACGGCTCAGGACACTGGCGGTGCTGGTCTGGATACGCTGAGCGGCATCGAATATCTGACCGGGTCGGCCTTCGGTGACACCCTGCGGGGCACTGACGACTTCAACCTGATCATCGACACCGGGGTTGGCGCAGGCGCAACCGCGCTCAGCCAGACGGATTCGCTGTTCGGTTACGGTGGCAACGACAGCATCCTGGTGACGCGCGGCACCGCGGCCGCGGCCGTGGCCACGAACATCAACATGGACGGTGGCGACGGCGACGACTTCATCGAACTGCGTGGCGGCACGCTTTCGGTGGCGCTGGCGAACAACGCCGCAGGCCTCTCGACCGCCACCTATATGGCGCTGGGTGCGACCTCCAACGATCGCAACGTCGATGTCGTGACCGTTGATGGTGGCGCGGGTAACGATCGCATCGTCCTGAGCGGCGTGGCGAGTGCCAACGTCAACGCAGGGTCTGGCAATGACATCGTCAGCATCAGCATGCGCGGCGTGACCACGGTCAATAATTATCAGATCACGTTGGGTGACGGTGCCGACATCATCCAGTTCGGCGTGGGTTCCAACGCGGCGGCTTCGACCGATGTTATGGCCACGGCGCGCACCAGCCGCGTGACCGACTTCGCGGTCGGCGATGCTGGCGACAAGTTCGAGATGACGGACTTCCTGAGCCGCGGCGTACTCGCCGGTTCCGG
>JBBSLM010000556.1:0-1517 GCA_038255245.1 Sphingomonadales bacterium | reverse complement strand
TCGGAATGGATCTGATAGACGCTGACCAGTGCCGCGCCCGGCGCCACCGCGTCCAGCGCCAGCCGGCGATTCTCGGCCACGATCGCCGCATCGTCGCCCGAGCCGAAGCCGGTGTTCAGCCCCGCGCAGACGCCCGTCGAAATCCCGCCGCGCCGCCCCAGAAAGCCGTGCGGCACCCCGGCCAGCAGACCGGCGCGGATCACCTCCACCGGCACGCTCAGCATGGCCGGTTCTCGCCGCCCTCGAAGCCGCAGCGCACCAGCCCCAGCTCGAACGCCCAGCCGCCCGCCTTAGCCGCCGCATCCACCCGCTGCAGAAAGGCGCTGGTCGCCTCCGTGCCGATCGCGTTGACCAAAGCCTCGTCAATCGGCGCATTGGCGGTCATCAGGATCAGGCCGACATTGCGCACGCCCTGCCCCTCGTCGGTGAAGCCGGCCGCATAGGTCGCGACCTCGCCGTTCTGCCGCACCGGCGGCGCGTCGCGGCGGTAGGCGTTCAGATCGGGGATCAGCATTTCGATCCCGCCCTGGCTGTCGAGCCCGAGCAAAGCCGCGTGGCGCGGCAGTCCGGCCCAATTGATCTCCCATTCGAACCAGCCCTCCAGCGCGCCTTCGTGGCGCTGCAGCCGCTCGCGGGGCGGAATGATGGTCAGCCGGCGCTGGTTCGCAGGCGCGCGAAACGGCTTCAGCATCGCCAGCTCGGCGCAGATTTCCGGCGGCGCCGCGGCCAGTTCGCGCACCTCAACCCCGGCCAGCGGCACCCGCGCCTCGGCCGCTTGGCGCAGCAGCGACGCCTGCACCGCTTCGGGCGCAGCGGCGATGCCTTTCAGGCTGACATGCTCGCCATCCGCCATCGCGCTCGCCTCGCCGATCCCGGCCCAGGTGCAGTCGCTCTGCGCCAGCCGCTCGGTGACGAACGCCGTCGGCGTCTGCGTCGCGCCGCTGCTCCACGGCGCGAACCAGAGCAAAGCGGCGGTCGCGACGGCGAGAGCGACCCCGCCGCCGATCATCAATGGCAGCCGCGATCTGGTCGCCGCCGGCTTGCGCGGTGCGGCGCGCTCCGGCGCCGGCGCCGGCTCGCCGGCCAAGGTCGCCTTCACCGTCTCGACGAGATATTTGAGCTGCGGGTCGTCCCGCTTGCCGTCCCAGCCGGCCAGGTCGATCGCCTGCCATTCGGAAAAGCCGAAAGGCGGCGGCACCGGATCGATCAGCACACCGAGATAGGCGCTGCGCCGGGCCGAGCGCTCCGCCTCTTCGCGCACGAAGCGGCCGGCCGTCCCGACCGAATGGTCCGACCAGATCGCGACGCACAGCGCGCAGCCGTCAAGCTTCTCGACAATGGTCTCGCGCCACGAGCCGCCGGGCGGAATGTCCTGGTCCCACCACACATCGAGCCCGGCCGCGCGCAAGGCGTCCACCAGCGGCCCGACGCGGTCGATATCCTCGCGTTTGTAGGAGATGAAGACGTGGCTCACGTGGGCATGCCCCTCCAGCGGCCCGGCCAGCTATAGCCGCGCC
>JBBSLM010000555.1:0-1521 GCA_038255245.1 Sphingomonadales bacterium | reverse complement strand
AGGCTTATCATTGCGCACATTATTTCATCCGTTTCTGGCCGTGACACAGTCGCCACATTGCCGTGAGATCGTTGAGCCGATGCAGGCCGCGCCAGAGCGTGATCGGTCCGGCCTCGCCATCGCCTTTGCGCGCCATGAATCCGCCCAATTGCGCAATCCATCGCACCGCCTGCCGCACGCTGGGCGGCGTCGTGGGCGGGGTCGTGCGTTGATGGACGTGACACCACAAGGCTTGCCATTCGGCCTGGCTCAGCCAGGCGCTGACCGCCTCGTTGGGCTGCTCCCGCGCGGCTTTGCACAACGCCAACAACCGCCAGGCCACGACCTGATCAACCGCCAGCACTCGATCCAGACGCGCGGCCGTCTCCAATTGCCGCTGCTCGATTTTGCAGCCGCTCTTGAGCACTTTGTGAATCACTTCGATCTGCCAGCGCTGCGCGTACCAGCCCACTTTCTGGCACGCCTCCTCCACACTGGTCACTGGCAGCGTGGTCAACAGCCGCCACACAATCGGACTGCAACCCTTGGGCGCTCGCAGTTCCCGCGCTTCGATGGCCCACAGCTTAAGCGGCGGCTGGCCGGCTTTGCGGGTGGGCGCTTGCAGAGTCACTTGGCTGAAGCGAATCGACAGTGTGGCCAGCCGTCCGGGTTGTTCGGCGCGCCGGCCCACACGCACTTGGAGCTGGCCGGCCGAACGTCGCCGGCTCAGGACATCCCAGAGGCGCCGATCCTCTCCGGCCAGTTTACGGTTGTGCTTGCTGCGCACCAGCAGATGGACGCTGGGGTCCTCGGTGGGGGCGAGGGCTTGAGCGAACAAATCGTAGAGGTCGCCTTCGCGGTCGGCGACGTTGACCAGGAGGGTATGCGGACATTGTGGAGCCAACTGCTGACAAGCGCTCAAGCTGTCGAGCCATTTCTGACTTTCCTTTTCGGCCGTGGGTTTGGCGTGGCGCTGTTGGGCGGAGCCGGCGGCCTTGGGATCGCGGGCGCGCACGGCGGTGTGCAGCATGCCCAAGGGCTGGCCGCTGGGGGTGACGGCCAGCGTGGAGTGGAGGAGAAGGCCGATGATTTTTTGGCGGCGCGTGCCGATGGGACCCAGGCCTTCGGTCTGGGGATGGGTGGAATAGTTGAGGCTGGAGGTGTCCTGGAGAGCCAGCACGATGGGGGCAAGGCTCACGCGCTCCAGTGTGGACTGATGATGAGCCTCGCGAATGGCCTCTGGATCGATGTCATCATTTTCGAAAAAACGATAGGCCCCTTGGATGGCGGGGCCCGGTCCGCAGGCTTGCGGGATAGGCGCGGTGGGTTGCTGAGCGAAGGCCGTGGCAATCATGAGCAAGCGCTCGGTGCGACGATCATCGCCGAGTTCAGCGTGGCCGAATTCGGTGATGGCCCAGGCTGCGGCCTGAGTCGGTTGCGAGCAAAACGAGAATGCATTTTTATTAAGCATCCCGCCATAGAATACATAACCTGTTGATGTACAAGTACAAAGTAATTAATAATGTGCGCAATGATAAGCCT
>JBBSLM010000554.1:0-1522 GCA_038255245.1 Sphingomonadales bacterium | reverse complement strand
CATCCTGTTGATCCTCGGCCTCGGCCTGATCGCCTGGCTCAGCGCGCGCGCCAAGGCCATGGCCTTCGCGACGCCCGGTGGCGCCCGTCCCCATTCGCGCCCCAATTATCACGCCTGGTATGTCGCCCTCGCCGCGATCGTCCCGGCGCTGATCTTCCTGCTGGTCTGGAGCATCGTCTCCACGTCCCTGATCGACCAGAGCATGCTGGCCGGGATCGATCCCGCCACTTTGCCCGCCGATCCGGCCGCGCGCGGCAATTTGCTGGCCGAGGCACGCGCCCTGGCGAATGGCGAAATCGCCAATCCGTTCAATGCCCAGGCACGCGAACTTGCCCCCGCCTACGAGAGCGCGCGCAGCTTTTACGGCTGGACCGGGTTCGTCGTCGCCTTGCTGATCGCCTTCGCGGCCGGGGCCTGGGCCTATACCCGCCTCTCGCCTTCCTTCCGCGCCCGCACCCGGGTCGAGCGGATCGTGATGGGCATCCTGCTCGGCGCGTCGCTCGTCGCGATCCTGACCACGCTCGGCATCGTCGCCTCGGTGCTGTTCGAGAGCATTCGTTTCTTCTCAATGGTCTCGCCGCTCGAATTCCTGTTCGGCCTGAACTGGAGCCCGCAAATCGCGATCCGCGCCGATCAGGCCGGCTCGTCCGGCGCGTTCGGCGCGATCCCGCTCTTCTGGGGGACGATCTTCATCGGCGCGATCATCGCCATGATCGTCGCCATTCCCCTCGGGCTGATGAGCGCGATCTATCTCACCCAATATGCCCGTCCGGGCTTTCGCCGCTGGATGAAGCCGATCCTGGAAATCCTCGCGGGCGTGCCGACCGTGGTCTACGGCTATTTCGCCGCGCTCACGGTGGCCCCGGCGATCCGCGACTTCGCCATGATGGTCGGCATCCCCTCCTCCACCGAAAGCGCGCTCGCGGCCGGTCTGGTGATGGGCATCATGATCATCCCCTTCGTCTCCTCGATGGCGGACGACAGTCTCTCGGCGGTGCCGCAGGCGATGCGCGACGGCAGCCTGGCGATGGGCGCGACCCGGTCGGAAACGATCAAGAAGGTGCTCGTCCCCGCCGCCTTGCCGGGCGTCGTCGGCGGCGTCCTGCTCGCCGTCTCCCGCGCGATCGGCGAGACCATGATCGTGGTGATGGCCGCCGGCCTCGCCGCCAATCTCACCATCAATCCGTTCGAGAGCGTGACCACGGTCACCACCCAGATCGTGCAATTGCTGACCGGCGATCAGGAGTTTGACAGCCCCAAGACCCTGGCCGCCTTCGCGCTCGGCCTGGTGCTGTTCCTTGTCACCCTGGCGCTCAACATCATCGCGCTGCGCGTCGTGAAGAAATACCGGGAAGCATATGAATAGCGCCGCCATTTCCATCCCGGTCGAGCGCACCCCCACCGACTGGTCGGGCGCGGTGATGCAGCGCCGCATCCGCAAGCGTTACGGCGCCGAGCGACGGTTCAAATTTCTGGGCCTGGGCGCGGTCCTGCTTTCCGCCGGTTTCCTCGCCTTCCTGCT
>JBBSLM010000553.1:0-1522 GCA_038255245.1 Sphingomonadales bacterium | reverse complement strand
GGCGTCACCAATCGCCGCCCGCCGATGGACGAGGATTTGCACAATGAAGCGATGGCCCGCGGCCTGATCCGCTATTGCCCGATCTGCGACGGCTTCGAAGTCACCGACAAGCGCGTCGGCGTGATCGGCAGCGGCCAGAGCGGGGTCGGCGAGGCGGTGTTCCTGCGCGGCTTCAGCGAGGATGTGACACTGATCGCACCCGATACCGCGCACCAGCTCGACGGCAAGGACCGCGATCGGCTGGCCGCCCATGGCATCGCCGCGGTGGACGGGCCCTGCGACGATGTGGCGATCGACGGGGATTGCATCGCCATTGTGACGCCGCACGGCCGCCATATCTTCGACAGCGTCTATCCGGCGCTGGGATCGGACACGCATACGAAACTGGCGGGACAGGTCGGCGCCGCGATCACGCCCGAATCTGGTTGCCTGCCGGTCGACAGCCACCAGCGTACCTCCGTCCCCGGGCTCTACGCGGCCGGAGACGTGGTGCTCGGCCTGGACCAGATCAGCCATGCAATGGGCGAAGGCGGCGTCGCCGCGACGACGATCCGCAACGATCTGGCCGCGATCAGCCCGCTGCTGCGCGAGAATCTGCGCGGCAATTCGATCCGTTAGGCGAGGAAGGCGGGATCGACGACGACCTTGCCGTCCCCCAGATCGGCGATGCCAGGCTTGAACGGGACGAGCCCGCGCTTGCCATCCGGGCGTTCGATTTCCAGCAGATCGCCCGCGCCGAAATTCTCAACCGCGAAGACGGTGCCGAGCGGCTCCCCGACCGCGTCCACGCAGGGGAGCCCGATCAGATCGGCGTGATAATATTCGCCGTCCGCCAGTCGTGGCAGCGCGTCGCGCGCCACCGTCACCAGCAGACCGCGCAGCGCCTCGGCCGCATTGCGATCGGCGATCTCGGCAAAGCGAGCAACCGGTTGCCCCCCGCCGCGCACCGACAGCAGGGAGAGCGCGCGCTCTCCCACCACCACCTGCTTGTGGCGCTTCAAACTGTCGACGCTCGCGGCGAAGAGCTTCAGGCGTACCTCGCCGCCGAGGCCGTGCGCGCCGGCGATGGCGGCGAGCGCGACGCGGCGGTCGTCAGCCATCAGCTGTCATCTCCGCGAAAACAGGGACCCAGTGGCTCCGAACTGCCCGTCATTGCACTGGGTTCCCGCTTTCGCGGGAATGACAAGACAATGGCACGGGTCAGGCCTTGGCCTCTTCCTCGGCGGTTTCGGCGGCCGGCTCGTCGCCACCTTCGGCCGGAGCCGTCGCCGACTCGCCTTCGGTGGTGGCCTCTGCCTCAGCAGCGGGCGCTTCTTCAGCAGCGGGGGCCTCGGCCTCAGCGTCGGGCGCTTCCTCGGCAGCCGGAGCCTCGGCCTCCACCGCGGGCGCTTCCTCGGCAGCCGGAGCCTCGGCCTCGACGGCGGGCGCCTCTTCGACGACTTCCGGCTCAGGAGCGGGGGCAGCGGCGGCTTCAGCGGCGGCTTCAGCGGCGGCGGCTTCCTTGCCCGCACGCTCCTCGGCG
>JBBSLM010000552.1:0-1536 GCA_038255245.1 Sphingomonadales bacterium | reverse complement strand
CGGCCCCGGCGCGGGCCCCGGCGGCAATTACCAGCGCGTCGACCCCAATGATTTCGACCTGGGCGGCGCGGACGCGGCGGATCTGTCGGAATTGTTCGAAGGCCTGTTCGGCGGCGCGCGCGGCAATCGCGGCGCGACCGGCATGGGCGGAAGTGGCTTCGGCCGGCGCGCGCCGCCACCGCCCAAGGGCGCGGATGTCGCCTATCGCTATGAGGTCAGCTTCGTCGAAGCCGCCTTGCTGACGCCGCAGCGCGTTACCCTGCGCGGCGGCAAGACGCTGGACATCAAATTACCGAAGGGCGTCGAGGACGGCGCGCGCATTCGCCTCACCGGCCAGGGGGAGGCGGGCCAGGGTGGCAAGGGCGATGCGATCATCACCATCGCGGTCAAGCCGCACGCGTTTTTCAACCGCGAGGGCGACAATATCCGGCTCGACCTGCCGATATCGCTCGACGAGGCGGTGCTGGGCGGCAAGGTGAAGGTGCCGACCGTGGACGGACCGGTCATGCTGGCGGTGCCGGCCGGGTCCAGCTCCGGCAAGGTGCTGCGCCTGAAGGGCCGCGGGTTCACCGGCAAGAGCGGCACGCGCGGCGACCAATTGGTGACCCTGCAGATCGAGGTGCCGGGTGATGACGAGGCGCTGAAGACCTTCCTCGAAAGCTGGCCGGGAAAGGGAAAGAGCAACCCAAGGGCTGCTCTGGGCGTCTAGCCTCTCGTGGATCCCATTTCCCCTCTCAGTCCCGAAGCACGGCTCAAGGAGGCGGCGCTCGCCAAGGCGGGCCGCAGGCCGCATCGGCACGCGGCCGCGCGGGCCAAAGCGTGGGTCGTGCTGAAGCGCGTCGCCTGGGGTGTCTATACCGACGGCTTCATCCACGCCGGCAACCTCGCCTACATGTCGATTCTGTCGATCTTCCCGTTCATCATCGTCGCGGTGGCGGTGGCGAGCGTGCTGGGCCAGAGCGAGGGCGGCGCGCAGACCCTGCGGGCGATGCTGGACACGATGCCGCCCAACGTAGCGGCCGTGCTGGAAGCGCCGCTACGTGACGTGATCGCGGCCCGCTCGGGCACCTTGCTGTGGGTCGGCGCGCTGATCGGGTTGTGGAGCGTCGGCAGCTTCATCGAAACGATCCGCGACATCATCCGTCGAGCCTATGGCGTCCAGGTGACGACGCCGTTCTGGAAATACCGGCTTGCCTCGGCCGGGCTGATTGTCGGGGCGATGCTGGTGATGCTGCTCTCGTTCAGCGCCACCGTGATCCTGTCGAGCGTGCAGCAATTCATCGTCAGCTACATTCCCGGCGCGAACGATGTGGTCGGTCTGCTGACCCTGCTCCGCCTTGCCCCGGCGGTAATCCTGTTCGGCGCGCTTTACGTGCTGTTTCTGGCGCTCACCCCTGGCCGCTACCGGGCGCGCGATTGTCCGAAATGGCCGGGGGCGCTGTTCATCGCGGTCTGGTGGGCCTCGATCACCGCCATCCTGCCGCCCGCGCTTGCGACCATGGGCGGCTATGATTTGACCTATGGCAGTCTGGCCGG
>JBBSLM010000551.1:0-1543 GCA_038255245.1 Sphingomonadales bacterium | reverse complement strand
GACCTGGGCCAGCGGCACGCCGAGCCCATGCGCGGCGGGACGCGTGACCGCATTGTTGCCGCCAATCAGCAAGGTCAGCCCGTGGGTGGCAGCCGCCTCGCCGACCGCATCGCGGATCGGCGCGAAGCCGTCGGCTGGGGATAGGCCAGTCACCGGCACATCGCCAAGGTCCGCGACCGGGGCCGTCACCACCGCGCGCGTCTCGACATCGTAGCTGCTGATCCGCGCCAGCGCCTGCCGCACCGCTGCCGGCGCGAGGTCGCAGCGGCCAGGCGTCACCGATCCGGCCTCCATCGGCGCGCCGAGCAAAGCGACTTCACCCGGGCCGCCGGGCACGAGCAGATCGGCGATATTGGGCCATTCGGCGCTCATGGCTTGGCGCTTACGGGGTCGCCATGCGAAAGGCGAGAGCATGTGGGATTTGATGCTGACCGACTGCCATGTGGCGACGATGGACCCGGCCGTGCCCGGCGCGTTCGGCGCGATCGAAAATGCCGCGATCGGCATTCAGGATGGCCGCATCGTGCGCGTCGGCAAACGCTCCGAACTGGCCGGCAACCGTTCGGCGAGGGTCCAGCCGCTGGGCGGCGCCTGGGTCACGCCGGGCCTGATCGATTGCCACACCCATCTGGTCTTCGGCGGCAACCGCGCGCACGAATTCGAAATGCGGCTGGAAGGCGCGACCTACGAGGAGATCGCCCGCGCCGGCGGCGGCATCGTCTCCACGGTCGCCGCCACCCGCAGCGCCAGCGCGGAGGAGATCGCCGAGCAGTCACGGCCTCGGCTCCGGGCCCTGATGCGCGGTGGGGTTACAACGATAGAGATCAAGTCGGGCTACGGCCTCGATCTGGAAAGCGAGCTGAAATTGCTCCGCGCGGCGCGGCTGCTGGCGCAGAGCGAGGCGGTGCGGGTCAGCCCCACCCTGCTCGCCCTCCACGCGCTGCCGCCCGACTTCAAGGAGCGTCGCGCCGAATTCGTCATGATGGCGACCGACGAACTGATCCCGGCCGCGAAAGCGGAGGGCTTGGCCGAAGCGGTCGACGCCTTTTGCGAGGGGATCGGCTTCACCCCGGACGAGGTGCGCGCTTTGTTCGAAGCCGCCGCAGCCGCCGGCATGCGGGTCAAGCTCCACGCCGAGCAGCTCAGCAACTTGAACGGTGCCGCACTGGCGGCGGAGTTTGGCGCGCTTTCCGCCGACCATCTTGAACATCTCGACGAGGCCGGCGCGGCGGCGATGGCGCGCGCGAACATGGTCGGCGTGCTCCTCCCCGGCGCCTTCTATGCGCTGAAGGAGACGCACAAGCCGCCGGTCGCGATGCTGCGTCGCCACAATGTGCCGATGGCGGTCGCGACCGATTGCAATCCGGGCACTTCACCCGTCCTGTCGGCTACGCTCATGCTCAGCATGGCCTGCACCCTGTTCGGCCTGACGCCCGAGGAAGCGCTCGCCGGCATGACCCGCAACGCCGCCAAGGCGCTGGGCCGCGACGCGGAACTCGGCACCATCGCGTCGGGCAAGGCGGCGGACCTGTGCGTCTGGCGG
>JBBSLM010000550.1:0-1544 GCA_038255245.1 Sphingomonadales bacterium | reverse complement strand
CCCCGGCGGCTTGTGATAGCGGAAGAGGCGGGCGGCCTCGGCCGCGCGGACTGGATTGCCATCGACGGTGACGCCGTGCAGCGAAGCGAGGATGGTCGCGGGCGTGGTCAGCACCTCGCCGTTGAGAGCGACGCGGCCCTCGGAAATCATCCGCTCGACATCGCGGCGCGAGGCGATGCCGGCGCGGGCAAGCAATTTGGCGATGCGTTGGCCATCGCGGGGGGGAGTAGTCGTCATCCGCATCCCACTAGCGTCATTGCGAGCCGAAGGCGAAGCAATCCACTGGCCGAAGCTTCAGCATGGATTGCTTCGTCGCCTTCGCCTCCTCGCAATGACGGATAGAGGGGTTTTTGAGGCGACCTTCACCAATTCGCGGCACTGAAACGGCTCTGCCTCGTTTCGCCTTCGGATCGACCCAATGCGGTCCCGGTTTGAGTGACAAGGAACGGGCATGATTTTCAGGCGAGAACGCGCGATCAAGCATATCCTGGTGGTCGAGGACGAACCGTTGGTCGCCTTCGCCAACGAGCAGATGATCAAGGATGGCGGTTACGAGATCGTCGGGACGGTCGATAACGCCGCCGATGCGCTTGCGGCGATCGAGAGTGCCGAGGAGCTGGATCTGGTCCTGGCCGATATTTCATTGTCCGACGGCAGCGGCGTCGAGGTCGCGATCGCGGCTGGACGGCGGAATGTGGCGGTGCTGTTCGTGACCGGCTCGTTCCCTGGGGAGCATCAGCACCTCGCTGTCGGCCATTTGGCCAAGCCTTATTCCGACAAGATGCTGAAGCAGGCGATCGAAGCCGTCGACGCGCTGATGCGCGGCGAGCGGGTGAAGAAGATACCGGACGGGCTGACGTTGTTCGCCGAGACGGAGGCTTAGGGCGCGCGGGCGAAAGACCCCGTTCGTCTCGAGCGAAGTCGAGAGACTGCTTCATGCAAGTTGCAATCTCGGGATGGATCACCGTCTCTAAGCGGTGTCTCGACTTCGCTCGACACGAACGCTGACCATAAATCTAGCTTCCGAGTGCCGCATCCACCTGCGCGTGGAAGGCGGCGATGCCGGTTTCCAGCGTGCCGAGGGTGAGGTGGTCCAAGGTGCCGGTGGCCAGCCCCTGCTGGCCCAAAGCGGCGGCGTGGAAATCCTCGGCGCCGAACACGCCCTGATCGAGCAAGGCCCAGCTCTTGGCCCAATGATGCTCCTCCTCCGGCGTCTGCGGCGGGGTGGGGATGAGCATGAAATCCTCGACCAGCACGCGGTCCACGGCCTGCGGCATCAGCACCATGAGGTTCACGTAATCGGGCGACACGATCATCACCGTCGCGGGGAAGAGCTGGTAAGTGTAGGTCATCACCCGGCGGACCGCCGCCCAATCGCGCAAGTTCACGTCCCTATATTCGGAGCGGGCGACGAGGCTGCGCTGATGGGTGCCGAGCGTGTCGGCGATGCTGAGGCCATCCACGAAGAAACGCGCGATCGTGCCGCTGTGCAGCCGCTGGACGTGATAGCTTTCGAAAAAGGCGTCCATGATCAGCTTCCAGTT
>JBBSLM010000549.1:0-1545 GCA_038255245.1 Sphingomonadales bacterium | reverse complement strand
GGCAGCTTCTTCGGCGGCTTCGGCTTCGGCGGTTTCTTCCAGCAGCCGCAATATCATGTGCAGAATTGGCAGCTGTACGGCTTCATCGATCCCGGCCCCCAGCGGCAGTGGATCCGCTATTATGACGACGCCTATCTGGTCGATGGGCGCGGCTATGTGCATGACAGCCGGCGGGGCATGAACTGGGATCGCGCGGGCGAGCGCTGGGAGCGCGACGGCCAGGGCATTCCTTATTATGCCGGGCGGGGCGATTATCGTCCGGGCCGGGGCGAGCATGCGCGCGTCGAGCGTGAGCGCCGTCAGGGCTATGATTGCCGCGGCATGTATGCCTGCGGCACCGGCTACGACCGCTACGATTATGACGGCCGCGGCGCGAACCGCGATGATCGCTACGACCGTGACGCGCGCTATGACGACCGCGATGACCGGTACGACCGCGAGGATCGCGATGACCGCTACGACCGCGACGAGCGTCATGAATATGACCGCGACGGCCGCCGGGTGAACGTCATCGTCCGCCGCGAGGGCGGGCATGACGGCTATGATGTCCGTCATGGCGGCGGCGCCTATGGCCGCGACAGCTACAATTATGGCAGCGGCGCCTATGGCGTGTCCGGCTCCGGCGCCTATGGCCATAGCGGCTACGGCAGCACCAGCTATGGTTACGGCCATGGCGGCAACGGCATGGTGATCGTCACCGAGACGACGGTCACGCCTGGCGAAGTCGTGGTGACCGAGGAGATTATCGAGGAAGTGATCGAGGAGCGCGCCGTGCGCCACCGCGCCGCGCCGCGTCGTCCGGCGGCTCGCCGCCCTGCCCCGCGTCCGCGCGCGCCGGCGCCGGCCCCGGTCTATCATCCGCGCGGCGATCGGGGGTAAGCGCTCTAAAGTCCCTCTCCCCTTGCGGGAGAGGGATTAGGGAGAGGGGTCGCGAGCCTGTCTAGGCTCGCAAAAGAGTCTCTTCGGCCGCGGACCCGGCCGGCCCCCTCTCTCCAACCTCTCTCCCGCAAGGGGAGAGAGGCTATGTCTCAAGCCGTCAGCCGATCCAGTGCCGCAGCATTGAGCTTGCCCGGCACGATCACCAGCGGGCAGGGCAGATTCCCCGCGCTCGCCCCGCCGAAATGCGCGACCAATGGCCCCGGCGCACCGTCGCCCGCGGCCGCCAGCACCAGGATCGAAATGTCCTGCCGCTCCTTCAGGAAGTCGGTCAGCGCGCGCACGGGCGTGCCCTGCTTGACGGTGATGGACGGGCGGATGCCGGATTCCTCCATCATTTCGCCCGACGCCGCAGCCACCCGCGCTTCCGCACGCAGCCGCGCCTCTTCCTCCATCGCCGCTTGCACGCCGCCCCATTCCACCACTTCCTGCGGCGGGATGATGGCGAGAATCTCGACCGTTCCGCCGACGCCGGCGGCGCGGCGGGCGGCATAATGGAGCGCGACCTCCGCCTCCTGCGTTTCGTCCATGACGACGAGATATGTCCGCATGGTCAATTGTCCCCGTTGCAGGCGGAAGGGTGCGGGAGAAGCCGCCAACTGGCAAGGC
>JBBSLM010000548.1:0-1545 GCA_038255245.1 Sphingomonadales bacterium | reverse complement strand
GGGGTGGCGGAGCGGTCATGGCGGGCAAGAGGCTTGCCGTCTTCATCGACGGCACGTGGAGCGATCTTGAGGCGAACACGAATGTCTGGCGCCTGCGTTCGCTCGTCGCCGAACGCGGCGGCGGCAGGGAACAGCGCGTCTATTATCATGCGGGGGTCGGCACGGCGCCGGGAGAGCGATTTTGGGGCGGCGCCTTCGGCTACGGCGTCAGCGGCCAGGTCATCAATGCCTATCGCTGGCTGATCGAACATTATGACACGGACGACGATATTTTCATCTTCGGCTTCAGCCGCGGTGCCTATCTTGCGCGCAGCCTGGGCGGCCTGATCGCGACCTGCGGCCTGCTGCGGCCCGGCGCGCCGCTATCCGTCGAGCAGGTCTTCGATCGCTACAGCTTGAACGATGAGGCGCGGCCGATCTGGAAGCTCGAATATGAAAGAGCGCGCGGCGGCGAGCTCACCCGGGCGGAGCAGCGGCTGCTCGATTACTCCTGTCGCGTGCAGATCAAGATGCTGGGTGTGTGGGACACGGTCGGGTCGCTGGGCATTCCGTTCGGCAATCTGACCAAGATCAGCCGCCGAAAGCTGACTTTCCACAACACCAACCTGTCGCAAATCTATTCCGACGCATACCAGGCGCTGGCGGTCGACGAGCATCGGCCGGATTTTGCCCCGACCTTGTGGACCCGGTTCACCCCCACCCGCCCCGATCCGGAACCGGCGCTGGTCCCGTCGCTCGGCGACGTCGAGCAACGCTGGTTCGTCGGCTGCCACAGCAATGTCGGCGGCGGCTATCGCGACGATGATCTGTCGCAGCGGCCGCTCGCCTGGCTCAAGGGCAAGGCCGAAGCCCTTGGCCTGGCTTTCCGCTTTCCGGTGCCGCTCAACGGCACGGAGCATCTCGGGCCGATCGTGGACGCCTATTCGGACTTTCTGCGCGGCTATTACCGGGTGCTGAAGTTCGGCCGGCGCTTCCGCCGCGTGATCGGCGCGCCGGCCCGCGAGGTGACAGGCGGCGTGTCCGAAACGGTCAACGAGACGATCGATGCCAGTGTCTTCGACCGCTGGCGGGCCGATCCCGCTTATCGGCCGTGGAGCGTGGAGGAATGGGCAGCGCGGCGGCAGGTCGATCCGGCGGCCATCAAAGGCACGGTGGAGGCCGCGACCCTCCGGCCGGTCCCGCCGTCAGTGTGCGGCCTGTAGAGACGCATTCAGCTTCGCTGAATCGGCTCCAGCCCGCTCCCCCACCCGGCCACCCATAGAATGCTGCCGTTGGGTGGCCGGGTGGGGGAGCGGGCCGGTACCGTCTTACTGAAAAGGAGCCTAGCCTGGCCCCTCGCATCGTGCGCGCGGCTGATATATCGCGGGGCCCGAAGCGGAGCAGAAAGAGGATCGGATATGGGCCGGATCGACGCCATGAATCGCGGCATGGACGGGGTCAGCCCGCTCGCCTCGGTCGACATCCCCTCGCTGGAGGGGAAGGTCAGTCCCGAGGAGTGGAAGGTCCGCGTCGATCTGGCCGCCGCTTACCGCATGGTCGCGCATT
>JBBSLM010000547.1:0-1552 GCA_038255245.1 Sphingomonadales bacterium | reverse complement strand
CGGAACCTGTCAAGGCCTTTGAGACAGTCGATCAGGGTTTCTTCTGTGCGTCGTTCTCGATGGTGGGCTTGTTGATCCATGACGTGGTGGGGAGGCGGGGTGGGCTGGGCCGGCGGTTCCCGAAGCGTCGTGGGTTGACGGCGTAGGCGGCGTTGAGAGTTTCGCAGCGGCGTTCGCGGATCTCAGCGGCGGTCCCGTAGTGGACTGACGCTGGCGTGTGGAGCCCGATGCCGGAGTGGCGGTGATGATGGTTGTAGCTTTCGAAGAAGGTCTCGCTGAACACCCGGGCATGCTCGATCGACCCGAACCGGTGGGGGAACGTCGGGCAGTACTTGAGGGTCTTGTTCACGGCCTCGCTGAACGGGTTGTCGTTGCTCACGTGTGGGCGGCTGTGGGTGCGTCCGACGCCCAGGTCGGCCAGCAGCTCAGCCACGCTTTTGGAGGTCATCGACGTGCCCCGATCCGCGTGGATGGTGAGCTCTCCTCGTTCGATGCCCTGGCCGGTCACGGCCTTGGTGATGAACTCCTCGGCCAGCTCGGCGGTCTCGGTCGGGGCCACCATCCAACCGGGGACGTAGCGGGAGAAGATGTCGATGGCCACGTACAGGTCGAACCACACGCCCTTGTCCGGGCCTCGCAGCTTGGTGATGTCCCACGACCAGCACATGTTCGGCTTGTCGGCCATCAGCTCGGGCCGGGCCCGTGTCGGGTGCTTGGCCTGAGCCCGCCGCTCCCGGACCTCGTCGGCCCCACGCAGCACCCGGTACATGGTCGAGATTGACGCCAGGTAGCGGCCCTCATCGAGCAGGATGGCCCACACCTGGGCCGGGGCCAGGTCCACGAACCGGGGCGACCGCAACACCGCCAGCAGCTCTTTGACCTCGCCGTCGGACAGGGCGTTGGACGGCGTGTCCCTCGGCCGAGCGGGCCCGAGCACCGGGGGCCGGCAACGCCGGTAGTGGGTGGCCCGGCTCTTGCCTGAACCACGACAGGCGCCAGCCGTGCCGATCAGCGGCTTCAGCTCGGCGAAGCAGGCGTTGATCACGACTTCGGCTTCTTCTCGTCCTGCGCGCTCTCGGAGAGCATCTCCAAGAGCGCGTGAGCTTTTCCCGCGATCTCCAAGGCCAGCTTGTGCTTGGCCAGGTCCGCCTCCAGACGTTCGATCCGGCGTTCGGCTCTGGTCAACGCCGCCGCCTCAGCCGACCCCTTCGATCTCGACACCCGGCCCAGACCGGACCGGGCCGCTGCGTCGCGAACCCGCCGCCACTCCACGATGTGGCTCGAGTACAGGCCCTCACCGCGGAGCAGGGCGCCCTTGTCGCCGTCGCCGACACAGGAGTCGTACGCCTCAACGATC
Source organism: Sphingomonadales bacterium (assembly GCA_038255245.1). Taxonomy (GTDB): domain Bacteria; phylum Pseudomonadota; class Alphaproteobacteria; order Sphingomonadales; family Sphingomonadaceae; genus Allosphingosinicella. Next base: position 195 of record JBBSLM010000547.1, on the reverse strand, counting down.
CTCAGCTTGTACTCGGCGGTGAACGTCCGCCGCCGAGGCTTCTCGGGAAGAGCGGGGCCATCGTCGGCCATCGCCTCATCATGGGCGCGTTGCATCAACACAGTCGGCATGGTCATCGCTGTCTACCGGTTCCAGTCTCGCCCTTGAGGGATCGGGGACTACCTCGGATGTCTCAGGTCATGCTGACAGAAAGGG
>JBBSLM010000546.1:0-1554 GCA_038255245.1 Sphingomonadales bacterium | reverse complement strand
GTCATCGGGCAGGTCCTTCGCAAACTGTGGCCATTGGCCGGAAGCAAAGGACTAAGCAGAGGCCGTGCCAGTTGATAAAAAGCGCTTCTTATCAAAGGCGTTAGCGCGAAGCAGGGTAGCTGTGTGTGCGGTCCATTTCCCGTCCTTTGCCGCATGTTGGCATCGCGAGCGAACATTTGGCGAAGTGAACCACGAGTGTCACGAGCATCACGCTTGTCACATTGTATCGTCGTGCGCGACTTTTCGCTGTACTTGCCGTAGATTTCCACAAGGCCTTGTCAGTAACTTCTGCTTGCCCACAACTAACAAAAATCTATTCACCATGATGCATAAGGAGAATGTCGTCGTGGCGAGGGCGTCGATTGAGTTGCAGGGTTCCGATATCGCCTGTTTTCCGCGCCTTGCCGGCGTCGAACCCAGGTTCGCGCTCGATGCGGCGCTGCCCAAGCTCGTCGATTGGGCACGGCGCTACGAGGAGGCGGTCGCGGACCCAACTAAACAGGATGACCTCATCGCCATCGGCCGCGAGATGTTTGCCTGGCTTGACGAGGCCGGCTGGGCCTCGGCCTGGCAAGCGGGAGGCGGCGACCGAATACTCGATGTGATCGCGTCTGGCGATCCGGACGAGCAGGAAGCGGCATTGCTGGATGCGCCATGGGAGTTGCTTGCGAACGCCAAAGGCTTCCTCGCCGATGATGATCGGATGTTCGTACCCTGCCGCCGGCTCGGCCCGCCCGGCACTGTATGGACACCGCAACATGGCGACCTGCAGATTCTGTTTATGGCTGCTGCGGTCGAGGGGCAGTCCGAACTCGACTTCGAGCAGGAGGAGAGCGGCATCCTGGAAGCGACGAAGAATGTCCGTGACGTCCGCGTTATCGTCGAGGAATCGGGCACGCTCGCGGAACTAGGCGCGCGGCTCAGCCAGGATGAAGGGCCGTTCGAGGTCGTCCATATTTCATGCCACGGCACTATAACCGAGGAAACCGGGCCCGTCCTCCTGCTTGAGACCGCCGAAGGCGACGCCGATCTCGTCGGTCCGCGCGACATTGCGCGCGCGATCGGGGCGATGCCCCCAGCGCTTGTTTTCTTCTCCGCCTGCCGCAGCGCCGCGCGCGGCAAAGGCGAGTTGGCAGCGTCGTTTGCGGCTCGCATCGCGGCCGTCGTGCCGAACGTTATTGGTTGGGACGGATCGGTATACGATCTGGACGCGACAGATTTCGCCTGCGCTTTCTATCATGAACTCGGGCGGATGCGGAACGTGCCGGCCGCCGCCGCGGCGGCACGCATGGCGTTGCTGAAAAAGCGCGCGCGCCAAGAGGGCGGCACGCATTGGCACTTGGCAAGGGCCTATGCCGGCGTCGGCGGTGGCGGCCCGCTCTGTGTTGCCAAGGGCAAGCTCCGGCGCCACGTCGCAGATGCCGAGGTAAAGGCATTTCTCGACCGCAACCGCGGGCGCGTTGAAGTCGCCGGGCGCCATGCCTTCGTCGGGCGGCGACGCGTGCTGCAGTCCGTCTTGCGCCGTTTCAAAGAGGGTTCTGCCGGCGTTCTCGT
>JBBSLM010000545.1:0-1556 GCA_038255245.1 Sphingomonadales bacterium | reverse complement strand
GCGCCTGATGTTCCTGACCTTCTGGGGCGGGCCGCGCTGGGCGGGCAGCGAGCATATCCAGCATGCCGTGCATGATGCGCACGGGGATCACCACGACCATCCGGACGCGGAGCATGCCGGCGACGATCCGCACGCGCATGAGGCCGACGCCACGCAGGTGAAGAGCGGCACCGCCGGCTATCACCCGCACGAAAGCCCATGGTCGATGCTGGTGCCGTTGATCGTTCTGTCGATCGGCGCCGTGTTCGCCGGCTGGGGCTTCTACTATCAGTTCATCTATGCGTCGGGCGGCGAGGCGTTCTGGGCCGGTGCGATCGCGTTCGACGCGCACCTGGCGCACGAGGCGCATGAAGTGCCCCTGTGGGTGAAGGTCGCGCCTGCCGTGGTGATGCTGATCGGGCTCTTGCTTGCTTTCTACGCCTACATATTGCGGCCGAAATTCCCGGCGGCGTTCGTCGATCACTTCCGCGTGCTGCACACCTTCCTGCTGAACAAATGGTATTTCGACGAGCTCTACAATGTGGTGTTCGTGAAGCCCGCGCTCTGGTTCGGCCGCCTCTTCTGGAAGAGAGGCGATGAGGGGATCATCGACCGCTTCGGTCCGGACGGCGTTGCGGCCCTGGTCGTGTCGGGCACGAAAGTCACCGCGCGGCTGCAGTCGGGCTATCTCTACACCTACGCCTTCGTCATGCTGATCGGCATCACCGCGGCAATCACCTGGATCATGTCGCGGTGAACGAACTGGGCTTCCCCATCCTGACTTTGATGCTGGCGATCCCGACGATCGCGGCGGCAATCTGCCTGTTCGTCGATGCGAAGACGGCGCGCCTGGTGGCATTGGGCGCTACCCTGATCGACCTCGCGCTCGGCATCCTGCTGTGGGCCAGCTACCAGATCGGCGGCGACCAGTGGCAATTCACCGAATATGCCGAGATTTTCGGCCGCTTCGCCTGGGCGCTCGGCATCGACGGCATTGCCCTGATGCTGATCATGCTCAGCGTCTTCCTGATGCCGATCTGCATCCTCGCCTCGTGGAACATCGAACGGCGCGTCCAGGAATATATGGCCGCCTTCCTGATGGTCGAAGTGCTGATGCTCGGCGTCTTCATGGCGCAGGACATTTTCCTCTTCTACATCATGTTCGAAGCCGGCCTGATTCCGATGTATCTGATCATCGGCATATGGGGCGGCGCCAACCGCATCTACGCGGCCTATAAATTCTTCCTCTACACATTGCTCGGCTCGGTGTTGATGCTGATCGCCATGCTGTGGATGGTGCAGACGGCCGGCACGACCTTCATCCCCGAGCTGATGGTCTATGATTTCGCGCCGGAAGCGCAGACCTGGCTGTTCCTCGCCTTCTTCGCCAGCTTCGCGGTGAAGCTGCCGATGTGGCCGGTCCACACCTGGCTGCCCGACGCGCACGTGCAGGCGCCGACCGCTGGCTCGGTGATCCTGGCCGGCGTGCTGCTGAAGCTCGGCGGCTACGGCTTCGTCCGCTTCTCGCTGCCGATGTTCCCGGAGGCGTCGAGCGAATTGTTCTGGCTGGTCATGGG
>JBBSLM010000544.1:0-1563 GCA_038255245.1 Sphingomonadales bacterium | reverse complement strand
ATACACGCGATGAACCGAACATTGCACCTAAACTTACGAACGCGCCTTTTTCAGCAGATGCCGCGCCAGCATCAGTGGCGGCATCCGCATCAAATGGCCACGCAGGTAGAAGCCGAAGCGCGTCGCCTTGCGCCGCTGCCGCCCCCAGCCATCGCGCGCCAGCAGGCGGCGCAGGAAAAGGCGATCTGAGCCGCCGCCACGCCGCCATTCCTGGGGGATCGGCGTGGCATAGAGACGATGCGCAAGCCGCGCGGCTCGGCGCACAGCGTTGTCGAGACCATGATACGTGGCGCGCGCCGCCAGCCGCTCCCAATAGCCATCCTCGCGCGCATATTCGCGCAGCAGCCGGTCGATATCCCACAGATTGCGAAGGCCCCCGGCCATATCCCCGTCCGCGATCAGGTGGGCGGCGGCATGCACGATCACGTCTTCCGGGCTCAGCATCCGCAGCCCGCCCTCCAGCGCGACGCTGTCCGCCAGCAAGGCCGCGGCATCCGGCTTCGGTCGCGCGGTCGGCGGCAGAATAGTGTGGTGCACGTCGATCATCCGGTCGCGCTCGCGGTGGATGAGCGGCGGCAGTTCATGCATCCATTCGCGATAATAAAAATCGTCATAGCCGTCGGCGGGCTTCAGCCGCTCCCAGCCCGCGCCGAGCAAAGCCTGCTCAACCTCAGTCAGAGCCTCCTTCGGCACGAGGATGTCGAGATCGCCGATCGACCGCCCTTGCCCCGCCGTCAGCCCGGCGGCGAGGAAAGCGGTACCCTTCAGCAGCACCACCGGCACGCCGAGCGGCGCCAGCGCCCGCCGCGCCATCTCCGCATCCCACAGCGCCTGCACCCGCGTCCGCTCCGCATCGGCGCGGTGCATCGCGAGCAGCCCCGCCACCCGCTCCGGCAGCGGCAGCTCCTGCAGCCGGTAGGCCAGCGTGCCGATCAGCGCCTCGGCGCGCGCGGTTGAGATCAGCGAAGTCCAATCGCAATCCAGTGGCAGCGACGCCGGGTCGCGCAGCGCCCGCACGAGCAAGGCCGCGCTCATCGCCCGGCCTCCGCCCAAAGCGTCTCGATCAGGTCGAACGCCGTCGCCGCGTCAGGATAATCGATCGCGACGCCGGGGCAGGCCTGCACCAGGCCGGTCAGCGCGTCGAAACCGCGCGCGCCCATCGCGACATAATTGGTCGACGCCTGGGTCAGCCGCATGAACGCCTCGGCCGGGCCGACCGGGCGGATATCGCGGACATGGCCGAAACGCGGGAAGAGGATCATCGCAGGGCGCGCCGTCTCGTCTATCCGCTCTAGCGCCTCGGTGCGCGGCCGCATGTGGCGGATGCGCCCCTTCGGCGTATTTTCCATCACAGGCCCGAAGCGATCCGCAGCGACCTCCGCTTCCATCGCCGCGATCGCCTCATTCTTCAGGCTGACCGGCCGCGGAAACGGGTGGAGCAGCCCGCTGCCGGGATCGAGCAAGGCGAATTCGTCGCCCATGAAGCGCCAGCCGCGCTCGCCGAGCATCGCCGACAAGGTCGATTTCCCCGCCCCGGATTCGCCGGTCAGAATCAGCGCGCGT
>JBBSLM010000543.1:0-1573 GCA_038255245.1 Sphingomonadales bacterium | reverse complement strand
GTAACTCGATAGCGGGGTAGATCGCGCGGAGCGTGAGGGTCCACCACGTTCCGCGCGCGGTCGGTTAGACCTGGATCGTGGCGGGGCGGACTCGGGAGGAGCTTGAAGCGGAGAACGTCCGGCTTGATCTGCGGGTGCGTGGCCTTGAGGGCGAGTTGGCTGATCGTGACGCGAAGGTGGCTGAGCAGGACGAGCGGCTGCGGAAGCTTGAGGTGCTCGTTGAGGAGCTGCGCCGGCGGGGGAAGCGGCAGGCGGCCCCGTTCTCCAAGGGGAACCCGGTGTTGAAGCCGCAGACGCCAGGCCGGAAGTCGGGTGAGGCGCATGGCCGCCACGGCCACCGGGTCGCACCGGGCCGTGTCGACCGGGAGCTGGAAGCGCCGCTGCCCGACTGCTGCCCGGGCTGCGGGGGCGGGGTGGTGTTCGACCGGTGGGCTGAGCAGTTCCAGACCGAACTGCCCGAGCCGGTCCCGGTGGTGACCCGCTTCCGGGTCGGCGTCGGCCACTGCTCCGGTTGCCGCCGCCGGATCCAAGGGCGCCACCCCGAGCAGACCTCCGACGCGCTCGGGGCCGCCGCCGCACAGCTGGGCCCGCACGCCCGGGCGCTCAGCCACTGGTTGCATTACGTGCTCGGCCTGTCGTTCGGGAAGACCTCGACGCTGCTGGGCAGACTGGGGGTGCCCGTCACCGCCGGCGCCCTGTCCTCGGGCGCCCAGTCGACCGGGCTGGCCCTCGTCCCCACGACCACAGCGATCAGAAAGGCGGTCGCTTCGGCGCCGGTGGTGGTCATGGACGAGACCGGGTGGCGGATCGCCGGCTGGGGAGCATGGCTGTGGGTGGCGACCACGGCTGACTACACCGCCTACAACGTCGCGTGGGGCCGACGGTTCGCCGATGCCACCGACCTGGTCCCCGAGGACTACGACGGCACGATCGCCCGAGACGGCTACGTCGTCTACCGGAACTACACCGACGCCACCCACCAGACCTGCACGGCACATCTGTTGCGGCGGTGCGTGGAGATGATCGAGGCCGACCACCCCCAGGGCCAGGCCACACCCCGCCAGGTGAAGACGCTGCTCATCGAAGCGCTTGCCGCCCGGGATCTTCCTGAGGCGGAACGGGCCGTCGAAGCCGAACGGATCGGCGCCGGGTTCGATGCGGTCATCGACCGGGCCCAGCATTGCGATCCGGACCGGCGGCTCGTGAAGCACCTCGCCAACGAACGTCACGCCCTGCTCAGCTTCCTCGCCAACCCGAACGTCGACGCCACCAACTGGCGGGCCGAGCAGGCGATCCGCCCAGCTGTAGTGAATCGGAAGGTGTTCGGCGGGAACAGGACGGAGAACGGCGCCGCCACCCAGTCGAGGATGATGAGCTACTTCCGGACCGCAGTCCAGCAAGGCGTCGATCCGATCGCCGGCCTCGTCGCCCTCGCCCGGGCACCCGACCGGCACACCATCGGTGGCCTCGGCCTCACCTGAACACCGACGCCGGCACGACCCGCCGGTCGCGTCACCCCAACCCGCCTGGCCCGCCTGATCGCACGCGCCCAAGAATCCGCTATCCAGTTACC
>JBBSLM010000542.1:0-1574 GCA_038255245.1 Sphingomonadales bacterium | reverse complement strand
GGAACGTGAAGGGAGAGGCGGGTTCGGTTCGCCCCGCGAACCGAAGGCGTGACGGGGGTCACGCCGACCCGCCTATCGCCGGCCGATTGGGGCGCTCGGTTTCGTTGGCCATCCTCATCCTGTGTTCTAGTCGTTCGAGCGCGGCCTAATGCATTTTTTCTGGCGATGCACCCCTCACCTCCAATCCGTCATTGCGAGCCAGGGCGAAGCAATCCATCCTACAATGGCCGAGGCTCCGGGTTGCTTCGTCGCGTCCCTCCTCGCAACGACGGAGAATTAGAATGCGCCTGATCCTGCTGCCGATCCTGCTGGCCTTGTCCGCCTGCGTGACCGTGGACGACAATGCCGGGGGCGAGCCGCTTTACTATGTGATGCGCCACCTCAACACGCCTGAGGGGCAGCGCGATCCGGACCTGCTGCCCGAAGGGCATGCGGCGGCGGCGCAGGTGCCGGGGATGCTGGCGCGGCAGCGGCCGGCGGTGATCTACGTCAGCCACTTCAAGCGGACCGCGCAGACCGCCGCGGCGGTCGCGGCGCGCTGGGGTTTGACCCCGATTGTCTATGATCCGGCGGATACGCCCGGGCTGGTCGCCCGGGTTCGCGCGGGGCCGTGGCCGGTGCTGATCGTTGGGCATTCGAACACCGTGCCGGACATTGTCGAACAATTGGGCGGCACCCGACCCGCTGCACTCAGCCATCCCGATTTCGGCGATTTGTGGCGGATCGAGGCGAACGGGACGACGACGCGGCTGAGGGTACCGTCCTAGATATCCACGCAGCTGGCGATCGCCTCCAGCTGCCTCACCCGCACGCGCAGCTCGGCAATGTCGCCGCGCTCCTCGCCGCGGGCCGGGGCCTGGCGCGTCAGTTCGGCGCGCTTCAGATCGATCCAGCCCTGCCACATGCGCAAGCTTGCCATCAGCAGCGCAGCGAGGGCCGCCAGCCCGAAGCCGGCGAGGATCAAACTGGTCTGGGCGGCTTCGGTCATCTCTTCCTCCCCTGCTTGCTGCTGCCCCTTTAGCGCAGCGAGTCGATCTCGCGGGCCAGACGGGTGCCGGAACTGGTGACGTCGCGCTCGAGCGCCTGCAGCCGCAGGTCGAGTGCGCGCATCGCCTCGCGGGCTTCCTCGGCCCGGGCGCTCTTCGCGACGCGCCGGGGCTGCGCTTTCTGATCGACGATCATCGCAACCAGGAGATAGCCGAAAGCGACGAGCGGGAAGGTGACAAACGCCGAGACCGCCATGCCGACGCGGACCAGGGTGACGTCGACATCGAAGTGATTGGCGATGCCGGCGCAGACGCCAAGGACCTTGCCATTCTCACGGTCGATCCGGAACGGCGTGCGATGCTTTTCCACGTTTGTTTTCCTTTTGAATAGCGAGGTGAAGTTCAGGCGACATTCTGCTGCGCGACGCTGCCGCCGGTCGGGATGCTGACCGGGCCGGCGGCGGCGGTGATGAAGATCGCCGAGACGGCCAAAGCGGCGGCGGCCGAGACGATGTTGCGGCGAATGTTGCGGATCGTGTTCATGACTTTTCCTCCTGAGTGACTTGGGCTTGCTTATGCCAGGAGCAT
>JBBSLM010000541.1:0-1590 GCA_038255245.1 Sphingomonadales bacterium | reverse complement strand
TTCGGCCACAGCGCGTCGGAAATGAGCGTGCAGGAAGCCGCGATCATCGCCGGCCTGGTGCAATCGCCGTCCAATTATTCCCCGACCGCAGACGAGGAAGCCGCGCGCGGCCGCGCCGGCGTCGTGCTGGCGGCGATGCGCGAGCAGGAAATGATTACGGGGGCGCAGGCCAGCGCCGCGGCGGTCAATGTCCGCGAAATCCCTTTCTATCAACCGCCCACGCCGCGCACGACCACGCGTTATTTCACCGACTGGATCCTGCCGCAGCTCGATACCTTGATCGACCAGCAGGTCACCGAGCCAATCGAGGTCTGGACGACGATCGACGTCGGCCTGCAGAATCGCGCGGACCAGGCGATCACCGCGCACGCGCCGTCCGGCGCGCAGGGCGCGTTGGTTTCGCTCGATCGCGACGGCGCGGTGCGGGCGATGGTCGGGGGGCTGAACTATGCCCGCTCCAATTATAATCGCGCGACGCAGGCGAACCGCCAGCCGGGCTCCGCCTGGAAATTGTTCGTCTACCTCTCCGCGCTCGAAGCCGGGAACACGCCGGACAGCCCGGTCGACGCCAGCCCGATCACCATCAACGGCTGGAGCCCGCGCGGCGCCGGCCCGGCGCGCATGCCGCTGCGCCAGGCGTTCGCGCTGTCGATCAACACCGCCGCCGTCCGGCTAGCGCAGGAATCGGGCACCGGCACGGTCGCCGCCATGGCTCGCCGCTTCGGCATCACCACCCCGGTCGGGACCACGCCCGCAATGGCGCTCGGCTCGTCCGAAGTGCGCCTGATCGACATGGTCCGCGCCTATGCCTCGGTCGCCAATCGCGGCGTCGCGGTCTCGCCCTACGGCATCCGCCGCGTGACCACGGCGGGCGGCACGGTGGTCTACGAACATCATGTCGACACCAGCCGCCAGCTCGTGACCCCGTGGATCGCCGCCTACATGACCGACATGCTGGAGGCGGTGGTGACCAGCGGCACCGGCCGCGCCGCCGCGCTTGGCCGCCCGACCGCGGGCAAGACCGGCACCACCAGTTCCGAGAAGGACGGCTATTTCGTCGGCTTTTCCAGCGGGCTGACCACGGGCATCTGGTACGGCCGCGACGACAATCGCCGCATTCCCGGCCTGGGGGGCGGCAATCGCCCGGCCCAGGCCTTTCGTGACTTCATGACGGCCGCCACCGCCAACCGCCCGGTCGAGGAGTTCGTCACCGACGTGGCCGCGCCGGAATGGCAGCAGGAGGAGATCGAGCCGGTCCCGCTCGACGAGGGCAATCTGATGCAGCAGGAGGGCGACGGTCTGCCGGGCGAGGATCCGGGCGAGCGGCCCTATGACGAGCCGGCGGTGATCCCGCCGCGCCAGATCGAGCCCGAACTGGATCAAGAACCGTCGCAGGAGCCGGTCCGCATCGGCCCGCCGCCGCGCCCGACCATTGTGCCGCCCCGCCCCGCGCCGCCCCGCCAGGCGCCCCCCGGCTTCGAACAGGAGCGCCGGCCCCAGCCGGAACCCGCGCTGGAAGACTAAACTGCGCCGACCCGGTGCAACGCCGCGCCCTCGCGCCGCAGCCAGGCGCGGGCGGGCGAGGGGTCC
>JBBSLM010000540.1:0-1591 GCA_038255245.1 Sphingomonadales bacterium | reverse complement strand
TTCCTGGTTGCGCCAGACGGCATGGCGGTGGCTGAAGGTGCCACGGCCGCTGTCCTGCCCGGACAGGCGCACCTGATAGCCCTCGCCGACCAGTGCGCCGAAGGCGAGCGCCTCGGCCGTGGCCCAGTCGAAATTCTCGCCTGAGCTAAACATCTGCGCCTTGGCGTCGAGGATCCGCTGCAGCGTCTTGTGCACCGGCAGGCCTTCGGGGACGGTGGTGAGCACCTTGCCGAGCGCGGCCATATTGTCGGGCTTCAGGCCGGTTTCGATGTTGCGGCGTTCGGTCACGTCGCCGTCGGGGCGGTTGAGGCCTTCCCAGCGGCCGCCGAACCAATCCGCCTTGTTGGGCAAATAGGATTTGGCCGCTTCGAACTCTTCCTCGAACACGGCGGTGATCGCGGCTTCGCTTTCGGCCGCCCAGTTCGCGCCGATCACGCCCTGCTCGACCAGCCGCCTGGCGTAGAGAATGCTGACCGCCGGATGCTTGCGGATCGCGGCATACATGACCGGCTGGGTGAAGCTCGGCTCGTCGCCCTCATTGTGGCCGAAGCGGCGGTAGCACCACATGTCGATGACGATGTCTTGGTTGAAGCACTGCCGGTAGTCGATCGCCAGCTTGCAGGCGAAGGTGACGGCCTCGGGATCGTCGCCATTGACGTGCAGGATCGGCGCCTGGACCGCCTTGGCGACGTCGGACGGATAAGGCGAGGAGCGCGCGAAGGCCGGCGAGGTGGTGAAGCCGATCTGATTGTTGATGATGAAGTGGATCGCGCCGCCGGTATTGTAGCCGGGCAGGCCGGCAAAGCCGAAACATTCTGCGACGATCCCCTGGCCCGCGAAGGCCGCGTCGCCATGCAGCAGGATCGGCAGGACGCGGTCCCCGCTCCAATCCTGCCGCGCCGTCTGTTCGGCCCGGACCTTGCCGAGCACGACCGGATTGACCGCTTCCAGATGCGAGGGATTGGGGACGAGGCTCAGATGGACCTTGTTGCCGTCAAACTCCCGGTCGGACGAAGTGCCGAGATGGTATTTCACGTCGCCCGAGCCCGCGACGTCGTCCGGATTGGCCGAGCCGCCGGCGAATTCGCTGAAGATGGCGCGGAAGGGCTTGCCCATCACGTTGGCGAGCACGTTCAGCCGGCCGCGATGGGCCATGCCGACGACCATCAACTCGACGCCGTGGCTGCCGCCATATTTGATCACCGCCTCCAGCGCCGGGACCATGGCTTCGCCGCCGTCGAGGCCGAAGCGCTTGGTGCCGACATATTTCTTGGCGAGGAATTTTTCCCACTGCTCGGCCTGGATCACCTTGGCCAGGATCGACTTCTTGCCTTCGGGCGTGAAGCTGATTTGCTTGTCCTTGCCCTCCATCCGCTCCTGCAGAAAGCGGCGCTCGGCCAGGTCGTTAATGTGCATATATTCAAGGCCGACATGGCCGCAATAGTTCGCACGCAAGGTGGCGACGATCTCCGCCACCGTGGCGAATTCGAAGCCCAAGGCGCCGTCCAGATAGATCGGCCTGGTCGATTTGGGATCGAGGCCGTGAAATTCGGGCGTCAGATCGTCCGGCAGTTCGCGCTTGGTGAGGCCG
>JBBSLM010000539.1:0-1593 GCA_038255245.1 Sphingomonadales bacterium | reverse complement strand
TTCCTCGGCACGGACGCGGACGTCAATCTGCAGACCGAGCACCCAGAATTCCGGGCCTGGCGCTGGGCCGAGGCGTCCGAGCTCCCGCACCTGATCGTGCCGTTCAAGAAGAAGCTGTATGAGGACGTGATCGCGGCGTTCAGTCCGTGGCTGGAGGTGGAGGGTTCATGACAACGAGCATGCTGACCGCCATTGCCTTGCTGCTCGCCACGAGCGCCTGCAATCGAACCGCTCCCGCCAACGACGCCGCCGCCCCTGTCAACGCTGCGGCGAACAGCGCCGCCCCTGCTCCCACGCCGGCCACGCCTTCCAACCATGCGCTGGCCAACGCAGCAGCCGGCCAGAACAACCAGAATCGAATGCCGATCGCCCCGCCCATGCCCGAAGGCTGCGCAGGCGAGATCGGCGTCGCGGAGGCGGAGGAACTCGTCGACCAGTGCATCCAGGTTTCGCCCGCTACGCGTCCCCCCTGCAATGTCGCCAACAGCTGCGCGCTGATCCGCGACGAGATCGCGCGCGGCTGCGGACAGCTGGGCGACGATGCACCGGACGATTGCCCGACGGGCGGCTGATCGACTTCACCCGCCCCGGGCGGTTGTCGCACCTCCGAATCGTCGGCTAAGGCTTGAGCCATGAATTCCCTGACCAGCAGCGAAACCGGCGCCGTCGAGCGGGCGAGAGCCGCGCCGATGCTGGCGCAGGTGGAGGCATGGTCGGCGATCAACAGCGGCTCGCGCAACATGGCCGGGCTGAAGGCGATGACGGGCCTGTTGGCCGATGCCTTCTCCGCCTTGCCCGGCGAACTGGCCTTGCGTCCCGCCACAGCGGTGGACGCCATGGGTCCGGACGGCACCCTCGCGCCGCTTTCGCATGGCGACAACATCCATCTCGCCGTCCGGCCCGACGCCCCGATCCAGCTGCTTTTCACCGGCCATTACGACACGGTCTTCGCGGTCGATCATCCGTTCCAGACGGTCTTCTGGCGCAGCGAAGGCGTGCTCGGCGGCCCAGGCGTGGCCGACATGAAAGGCGGGATCGCGGTGATGCTCGCCGCTTTGTCTGCGATCGAGGCGGCGCCGGGGGTCGAACGGATCGGCTACGAGCTCGTGCTGAACAGCGACGAGGAGGTCGGCTCGCCCGGCTCCGCTGCGCTGATCGCCGCCGCCGCCCGGGGCAAGCGCGCCGCTTTCACCTACGAGCCCTCTGCGCTGCCGGACGGCACCCTGGCCGGTGCGCGGCCGGGCAGCGGCAATTTCAGCCTGTTCGTCGAAGGCCGCGCCGCCCATGCCGGGCGAAATCCCGAGGAAGGCCGCAACGCCTTGGTCGCCGCCGCCGATCTGGCGCTGCGGCTGGCGGCGGCGAAGGCGCCTGGGTTGAAGGTCAATCCGGCGCGGATCGACGGTGGCGGGCCGAACAATGTCGTGCCCGACCGCGCCGTGCTGCGCGTCAATTTGCGGCCCGAGACGCTGGAGGATCAGGCGCGGGCCGAGGCGTTGATTCGCTCGGCGGTCGCCGCCGTCTCGGCCGAGCATGACGTCACCATCACCACCCACGGCGGCTTTGCCCGGCCGCCCAAGCCGATGACGCCCGACG
>JBBSLM010000538.1:0-1596 GCA_038255245.1 Sphingomonadales bacterium | reverse complement strand
TGGCTGGGCGAAGGCGAACTGGTCTTGCTCTATCGCGAGCAGGACATGCCGGACGCGCCGCCCACCGTGCCGCTCAGCGTGCTTGACGGCCAGCGCTTCATCAGCCTCGCCGCCAGCGGACCGATCGGGCAGATTTTCACCGCGGAGCTGGACCGGCTGGAACTGGCGCTGGACGAAGTGGTCTCGGCGCGGACCTTCTACATGGCCGGCGCCTTGGTGCGGCAGGGCGTCGGGATGAGCGTCGTCGACAGTTTCACCGCCCAGGCCTGCCTGACGCCGGGCCTGTCGATGCGGCCTTTGAAGCCGCGCATCACCTTCGACATCCACGCCATGTCGCTGATGAGCCGGCCGCCGGGCGCGCTGGCCAGCGATTTCCTGAAAGTGATGGAGCGCATTCTGGACGCGGCATAGCGCGAGGCTATGGCGAGCGGTGCGGACAATATGCGCAAGCTGTAGGCGCTGCGGCTAGCTTTCGGCGCAATGATACCCGCACCTTTCCTCCTCTATCTCGGCGGCACCGCCGATCCGCTGTCGATCAAGACCTCGCGCGGCGTCGCGGAATTCCGCCGCGAGGATTGCGTCGGCGAATATCGCCGCGACGAAAGCCCGCTGACGCTCGGCCTGCAGCGGCTGACCATGGCACAAGCCGCGGCGGCGGGCGCGAAGACGATGATCCTGGGCATTGCCGGTGCCGGCGGCCGGATGGGGCCGGACTTGATCGAGGATGCCGCGGCGGCCCTGGAGGCGGGGATGAACGTCGCCTCCGGGCTGCATCATCGGCTGCGCGATCAGGCGCGGCTGCTCGCTCTGGCCGGCGCGCGCGGGCTGCACCTGTTCGACGTGCGCGATCCGCCGCATGACCTCGCCGTCGGCACCGGCGCGCCGCGCGCGGGCAAAAGGCTGCTGACGGTCGGCACCGATTGTTCGGTCGGCAAGATGTACGCGTCACTGGCATTGGTGCGCGGGCTGCAGGCGCGCGGCGAGCGCGCGGATTTCCGCGCCACGGGCCAGACCGGCATCTTGATCACGGGCGGCGGTATCGCGGTGGACGCGGTGGTGGCGGACTTCATTTCCGGCGCGGTCGAACGGCTCGCGCCGGCGCGGCACGACGATGGCTGGGACGTGATCGAGGGGCAGGGCTCGCTGTTCCACCCGAGCTTCGCCGGCGTCTCGCTCGGCCTTTTGCATGGCGCGCAAGCAGAGGCTTTGGTCATCTGTCACCAGCCGGGGCGGCCGCACATCAGGGCGCTGCCGGGCTATGCCGTGCCTGATCTCGCAACTTGCCTGGCGCGCAATCTGGAGGCGGCGCGGCTGACCTGTCCGGACGTGCGCGCCGTGGGCATCTGTCTCAACACCTCCGGCATGGAGGAGGAAGCGGCGCGGCGCGAATGCGCCGTCACCGCCGACCGGCTGGAACTCCCCTGTACCGACCCGGTCCGCTTCGGGGTCGAACCCATCCTCGACGAATTGCTATGCGACGCACCCTTAGCGCACGCCACGACCGTTTCCCGCTGAGCCGCCCCTTCCGCATCGCCCGCGGCGTCAAGCTCGCGGCCGATGTGGTGACGGTGGAGGTTGGCGAGGGCGCCGTGGTGG
>JBBSLM010000537.1:0-1608 GCA_038255245.1 Sphingomonadales bacterium | reverse complement strand
GGGTGAAATTGCGCACCCCAGACATTGCCTTGCCGCACCACCGCCGGGACCGCGCGGCCATATTCGGCCGAAGCGCAGGTCGCCGCCCCCGGGTCGCAGGCGAAGCCATGGGCAAAATAGACATAGTCGCCGCTGCCCAGGCCAATATCGGGCACCTGAACCGTCAGCCGGCTCCACCCCATGTGGGGGACCGGCCGTCCGGCCGCAGGCTGCAGCCGCCTGACCTGCCCGGGCAGGATGCCGAGGCAGGCCGTGTCGGCCTCCTCGCTGCGTTCGAACAGCAATTGCATGCCAAGACAGATGCCGAGCATTGGCTGGCGCAAGCCGCGCAGGACGTCGTGAAGTCCCAGCGCCGCGATCCGTTCCATTGCATAGCCCGCTGCGCCGACGCCAGGCAGCACGACGCGCTCGGCCGCAGCGATCCGCCCGGCATCGGCGGTGACGACTGGCGCGACCCCGAGCCGGTCAAGCGCGAAGCCCACCGATCCGACATTCCCGCAGCCAAGATCGACGATGGCGAGGGTCACAACAGCCCCTTGGTGCTCGGCACGCCGCCGCCCTCCACGCGCACCGCCTGCCGCAGCGCCCGGCCCAGCGCCTTGAAGCAGGCTTCGGTCTTGTGATGATCATTCTCGCCGGTGACCTTCACATGGATCGCCGCGCCAAGGCTGTCGGCGAGCGAGCGGAAGACGTGGCGCGTCATTTCGGTTGGATAGGCGCCGATGTGGCTCGCCGCGAACGTGCCCTCGAACACGCTGTGCGGACGCCCGGAAAGGTCGATCAGCACCTGCGCCTGTGCTTCGTCCATCGGCAGCACGAAGCCAAAGCGGCCGATCCCGCGCCGCTCGCCAAGCGCCCGCCCGAGCGCGCTGCCGAAGGCGATGGCCGAATCCTCGATGCTGTGATGGCCATCGACGTCGATGTCGCCGTCGCAGCTCAGCACCAGCGAGAAGCCGCCATGAGCCGCGACCTGATCGAGCATATGATCGTAAAAGGCGATGCCGGTTTCGATCCGCCGCGGGCCATCGCGGTCAAGATCCACGGCAATTGCGATCTTCGTTTCCTTCGTGTCGCGCGCAAGCTCGGTTCGCCGCCCTGGCGCGGCCTCCACCTGCACACCGAACGCGGCAAGCGCGGCGTCATTTTCCTCCCGGGTGCCGATGGTCAGTCGCACCCCGCCCGGCGCCGCGCGCTCGAGAAAGCGGACGCGGATCGCGGCCTGTCCCAGCCGGCGTGCGAGGGCCGACGCATCCGCCACTTCCAGGAACAGGAAATTGCCGCCGCCGCTCCTGACCTTGCGCACCAGCGTCGATTCGGCGATCCGCCCGGCCACGCGCTCGCGCTCGTCCAGGATCGCCCGGATCCGCATGTCGTGGACCGCCCGGCGGGCTGGCGAGAGCGCCGTCAGCGCCGCTTCGATCGAAAGCGTAGGCAACGGATAGGGCGGCAATACCCGCGCCAGTAATTCGATCAGCTCGGCATTGGCCACCGCCGCCCCGATCCGCGCGCCCGCCACCCCATAGGCCTTTGACAGGGTCCGCAGCACCACCAGATTCGGCCGTCGCGCGGCCTCGGCGGCGAGCGACTCCATTTCCGCAAACTCGATAT
>JBBSLM010000536.1:0-1614 GCA_038255245.1 Sphingomonadales bacterium | reverse complement strand
TTGCCGGTCAGCGTGTTGGCGAAGACCGACGAGCCAACGATATTCTCGATGTTGGTGAGCGTGTCGGTGCCGCCGAACGTCCCAATAGCCTGAGGCGTGGCGGTGTTCAGATTGACCGTGACGGTCGAGGACGAAGACGAATAGTCTACCGTGTCGAGCCCGCCTGCACCGTTATAGGTGTCGCTACCGCCGCCATCGAAGAAGACGTTGTCGTTGCCGTCGCCGGTAATGTTGTCGGCACCGGCGCCAGTACGGACATTCTCGAAACCGCTGATCGTGTCGCTGCCATAGCCCGTATTCTGGGCCACCAGGGTGGCCAAGTTGACCGTCGCCGCGGTAGAGCCAAAGGCCAGCGTGTCGACCCCCAGGCCGCCACTGAGGATGTCATCGCCAAGACTGCCGTCGATGACGTTGTCATTGTCGTCGCCGGTTAGGATGTCGTTGCCGACGCCGCCGGTCAGATTCTCGATGCTGCGCAGGGTGGCGATCTGCCCCCCGATCACGCTGGCAACCCCGTCCAAAGCGCCGTTCAGCGTCGCGGTGACATTGGCCGCGACTCCCTGGAACGAGGCCGTGTCGCTGCCCAACCCACCGTCCAGCAGGTCCACCGTGCCGCCCGCATTCGCACCCGGATTGAGCACGTCGTTGCCCGCCCCGCCGGTCAGGGTGTTGGCATTGGCATCGCCGGTCAATTGATCGTTGAACGCGGAACCCAGCAGATTCTCGAACCCGCTGAGCGTGTCGGTACCGCCGAAGTTCGTGTTCTGCGCCGCACCTTGAAGCGAGAGGTTCACAACGACGTTTTGAGTCGCGCCCGCATAGGACGCGGTGTCGTTGCCAAGGCCGCCGACCAGCGTATCGTTGCCCAGGCCGCCTTCGATGACATTGTCGGTGTCGTCACC
The DNA here is from genome assembly GCA_038255245.1 of Sphingomonadales bacterium. Taxonomy (GTDB): domain Bacteria; phylum Pseudomonadota; class Alphaproteobacteria; order Sphingomonadales; family Sphingomonadaceae; genus Allosphingosinicella. The sequence continues at coordinate 712 of JBBSLM010000536.1, read as the reverse complement.
GGTCAGAGTGTCGTTATACTGCGAACCGATCAGATTCTCGATGCCGGTCAGGGTGTCGGTGCCCGCGGCAACCGTATTCTGGGCCACGCCTTGCGTGTTCAGGTTTACCGTGACGCCCGTCGCACTATTGCTGAAGGCCGTTGCGAACGACGCGGTGTCGTTGCCGTTGCCGCCGTTGATGATGTCGTCGCCGAGCGTGCCTTGAAGGAAGTCGTTACCCTCGCCGCCTTTCAGCGTCGCGCTGCTGGTGTTGGTGGCGGAGAAAGGCGTGGTGTTCACCGTGGCCGAACTCAGCGACATGTGCAGCGTGTAGGTCGTGCCGGCCGCAAGCGGCTGGGCCACGGTGTCGGCAGGCTGAGTCCACCGGCCGACGCGGATATAGTAGGTGCCTGCGGTAGCGAAGGTGAAGGTCAAAAAGCTGTTGCCGGTGTTGCTGCCCGCGTCGGCGGTGCTGTCGTCATTGCTGGCCAGGATGACCGTGCCAGTGCTGTCGACCAGTTCGATCCAGGTGTCGATGCTGCTAAAATCGATATCGAAAATCCCCGTCGCGCCAGCCGCGGCATCGATGCGGTAATATTCCAGCCCGCCGCCGGTCGCCGTCGCGTTGATGGTCGCGTGCGGGTTCGTGGTGGAGTTCGTGATGTTGGCGTCGGAGACCAGAGTGTAGGCGTTGCTCGCCTGCGGATTGAGCGCCGTCGCCGTGCTAGTATTG
>JBBSLM010000535.1:0-1620 GCA_038255245.1 Sphingomonadales bacterium | reverse complement strand
GTCACCGACCGCGACTGCATCTTCGCTGGTGGCCTCAGCAAGGTTGCCGACCGCGACCGCGGTGCCGAGCGACACCGCACCCGACGGGGTCACGCCGGGCGCAACGCGCGCCCCGGTGCCGATCGCTACCGAGTTGATCGCACCGGCAGCGGCATTGGAACCCAGGCCCATCGCCATCGCGCCAACGGCCGCGGAGGAAGCGCCATTGCCCATGGCAAACGCGTCACGCGCGCTGGCGACGGCCTGTACGCCGAACGCCAACGCCTGGAGACCAGTCGCGGAGGATCGGTAGCCGATCGCACTGGCAAACGCCCCGGTGGCGGTGGCTTCAAAACCAAGAGCCAAGCTGAAGTCGCCTTCCGCGAGGCTGTTCGTGCCGATCGCGACCGCGTCCCTGCCGGTGGCGGTGCTCACGGCCCCCAATGCGATTGCGTTCTGACCGGAGGCCAAAGCGACAGTGCCCTGCGCAATCGAATCGGAGCCCGACGCCACTGCACCCGTGCCGATTGCCTGCGAATTCACGCCGGACGCGGTATTGCCGTTGCCGATCGCAACCGCGCTCGCCCCGCTGACGGTGTTGAAAGCGCCGAGCGCAGCGCTGAAGGCCGCAGTCGCGGTGATGGTGTTGTTGTCGCCAATCGCCGTGGCGCCGGTGGCACCCGCAGCGATCTGGTTGCCGGTGCCCACCGCCGTGCTGAAACCAGCCGCGGCGATCGTCTGGCGCGAGGCAGTGCCGCCGGCGCCGATCGCGGTTGAGGACCGGCCAGACGCCAGAGCATCTGAGCCGACTGCGGTGGCATGGGTGTCCCCGGCGACCGCATCGTCGCCAATCGCCGTCGCATCCGGCCCGCCTGTTATCGACCCCGTGCCGCACTCCAGCGTATCGGGATCCACGCCGGCCACGCAGGCCGGCGTCGGACCCGCGAGCGCCGGGCTGGCAATCGTCAGAGCGGCGACGCTGGCGCCGACAGCAAGCAGGCCACGAAGCGCAGTAAGCCTAGTCATCCCGAATCCCCTCTTCCGTGAAAAACGCAGTCAAACGCCGACACGAGCAGGCTGGATTCGCCTCAACTCGAGCGCAACATAAGGGCGCTTCACCAACCCTGTCCACCCGCTAAATTAGGCATTTGCGGAGGTTGCCCGATGGCTCACGCCGCGCCCAAACTTGACGTTGCTGTGTCAAAGCTGTTGTGCGGTGCCATGAATCGGCTGACCTCCTTCGAACCCGCGACTGGCGAGCAGATCTGGACCGGCAATGCCGGCGATCCCGTCGAGGCGGTGGCCCGCGCCCGCGCCGCCTGGCCCGGCTGGGCTTCCAAATCCCTCGCCTTCCGGGTCGAGACGATGCGCCGCTTCGCCAATATCGCGCTCGGCAAGATCGACGATTTCGCCGACCTGATCGCGCGCGAAACGGGCAAGCCGCTGTGGGAAGCGCGCACCGAGGCCGAAGCGGTGATCAAGAAAGTGGACATCTCGGTTTCCGCTTATGCCGATCGCACCGCGAAGCGCAGCCTGGAAGGCGCGCTCGGCGCCAAGGTCGCGGTGCGCCACAAGCCGCACGGCGTGCTGGCGGTGCTGGGACCCTATAACTTCCCGGCGCATCTGCCGAACGGCCATATC
>JBBSLM010000534.1:0-1623 GCA_038255245.1 Sphingomonadales bacterium | reverse complement strand
GCTGCGCGGGGCGTGCAGCAGCAGCCGCAGGCGGTGCCGGCCGCGCAGCATCGCCAGCGGCGCGGGGGCCGGGCCGAGCACGATCAGATCGTCGATCCGTGGCGCACTCTGCGCGATGCGGTGGGCGGCGGCCTTGGCGTCGGCTTCCTTTTCCGAGCTGACGACGATCGCCGCGAGGCGGCCGAACGGCGGCATCGCGGCCTCGTGCCGCGCCGCCGTCTCGGCCGCGTAAAAGCCTTCCGTGTCGCCGCGCACCAGCGCGTCGAGCACCGGCGCTTCGGGATCGTGGCTCTGAATCAGCACGCGGCCCGGTTTCTCGCCGCGACCGGCGCGGCCCGAGGCCTGGCTGATCTGCTGGAAAGTCCGTTCGGCCGCGCGCAGATCGCCGCCGGACAGGCCCAGATCGGCATCGACCACCCCGACCAGGGTCAGGTTCGGGAAGTGATAGCCCTTGGTGACCAATTGCGTGCCGATCACGATGTCGATCGCGTCGGGATGGTCGTGCGGAGTCTCCATTCGCGCGACGAATTCGGCGGCCTTGGCGGGCGACCACATCGTATCGGACGTCACCACCGCCGTGCGCGCCTCCGGCCAGAGCGCCGCGACCTCGTCGGCGATCCGCTCGACGCCCGGCCCGACGGGGACCAGACTCTCCGCCTCATGGCACTCGGGGCATTCCTCCGGCACCGGCGCGACATGCCCGCAATGGTGGCAAGCGAGCCGCCGGGTGAAGCGATGCTCGACCATCCACGCGGTGCAATTCGGGCATTGGAAGCGGTGTCCGCAGCGGCGGCAAAGCGTCAGCGGCGCATAGCCGCGGCGGTTGAGAAACAGCAGCGACTGCTCGCCCGCATCGAGATTGGCCTGCAAGGCCTCGACCAGACGCGGTGCCAGCCAGCGGCCGCGCGGCGGCGGATCCTGCACCAAATTGATCGCGCTGATCTCCGGTAGCTCCGCGCCGCCGAATCGCGCCGGCAGCTTCAATTCGCGATAATTGCCCTGCGCCACCTGATGGCGGCTTTCGATCGCCGGCGTGGCGGAGGCGAGGATGACCGGAATCGTCTCCAGCTTGGCCCGCATCACCGCGACGTCGCGGGCGTGATAATGGACACCTTCCTCCTGCTTGAAGCTGGTCTCGTGCGCCTCGTCGACCACGATGAGGCCGAGTTTGGCGTAGGGCAGGAACAAAGCCGAGCGCGCGCCGACGACGACCGCCGCCTGGCCCAGCGCGATCGCGCGCCAGGCGCGGCGGCGCTGCGACTGGCGCAGGCCCGAATGCCAGACGATCGGCTCGACCCCGAAACGGGCCTGGAAGCGCTTCAGGAAGGGCTCGGTCAGCGCGATTTCCGGGAGGAGCACCAGGCATTGCCTGTCCTGCCGCAGCGCCTCGGCGATCGCCTCGAAATAGACTTCCGTCTTGCCCGAACCAGTGACACCGTCGAGCAGGAAGGGCGCGAACTCTCCCGCGCGGACGGCCTCGCTCAGGGCCTGCGCCGCCTCGGCCTGTGCCTCCTCCAGCACGGGGATGTCATGCTCCGGATCGGGCGCCGGATAGGGCATGTCGAGCGAGACCTCGACCGCCTCCACCGCGCCCGATTTCACGAGCCCGCGGACCACGCCGTC
>JBBSLM010000533.1:0-1634 GCA_038255245.1 Sphingomonadales bacterium | reverse complement strand
GCCAAGGAAAAGCCGCAGGAAGGCGAAGTGATCTCCGCCGGCACCGGCACCAAGTCGGAAGAGGGCAAGATCACCCCGCTGGACGTCAAGGCCGGCGATCGCATCCTGTTCGGCAAATGGTCGGGCACCGAGGTCCGCGTCGATGGCGAGGACCTGCTGATCATGAAGGAAAGCGACATCCTCGGGATCGTCGGCTGACCCCATTGTCTCGCGCACGTGTGCGAGACCCCCGGACTTTCCGGACTTTCCGGCATTTAGAATTGAGAAGGAATTCAGATCATGGCAGCGAAAGACGTACGCTTTTCGCGTGACGCTCGTGAGCGCATCATGCGCGGCGTCGACATCCTCGCCGACGCGGTGAAGGTGACCCTCGGCCCCAAGGGCCGCAACGTCGTCCTCGACAAGAGCTTCGGCAGCCCCCGCATCACCAAGGACGGCGTCACCGTCGCCAAGGAGATCGAGCTGAAGGACAAGTTCGAGAATATGGGCGCGCAGATGATCAAGGAGGTCGCGTCCAAGACCAACGATTTGGCCGGCGACGGCACCACCACCGCCACGGTGCTGGCGCAGTCGATCGTCCGTGAAGGCATGAAGTCGGTCGCGGCCGGCATGAACCCGATGGACCTGAAGCGCGGCATCGATCTGGCCGTCACCAAGGTCGTCGAGGATCTCGCCGCCCGTTCCAAGCCGGTCTCCGGCACCACCGAAATCGCCCAGGTTGGCGTCATCTCGGCCAATGGCGACACCGTCGTCGGCGAGAAGATCGCCGAAGCGATGGAGAAGGTCGGCAAGGAAGGCGTGATCACCGTTGAGGAGGCCAAGGGTCTCGAGTTCGAGCTGGACGTCGTCGAAGGCATGCAGTTCGACCGCGGCTATCTGTCGCCTTACTTCATCACCAATCCGGAAAAGATGCAGGTCGAGCTCGCCGATCCGTACATCCTGATCCACGAGAAGAAGCTCTCGAACCTGCAGGCGATGCTGCCGATCCTGGAAGCGGTCGTGCAGTCGGGTCGCCCGCTGCTGATCATCGCCGAGGATATCGAGGGCGAGGCTCTGGCCACGCTCGTCGTCAACAAGCTGCGCGGCGGGCTCAAGGTTGCTGCGGTCAAGGCGCCTGGCTTCGGCGATCGCCGCAAGGCGATGCTCGAGGATATCGCGATCCTGACCGGCGGTGAGATGATCTCCGAGGATCTCGGCATCAAGCTGGAGAATGTCACCGTCGCGATGCTCGGTCAGGCCAAGCGCGTCACCATCGACAAGGACAATACCACGATTGTCGATGGCGCGGGCGAATCCACGAACATCAAGGGCCGGGTCGAAGCGATCCGTGCCCAGATCGATAATACCAACAGCGACTATGACAAGGAGAAGCTCCAGGAGCGTCTTGCCAAGCTCGCCGGCGGCGTTGCCGTGATCAAGGTCGGCGGTTCGTCCGAGATCGAGGTGAAGGAGCGCAAGGACCGCGTCGACGACGCGCTGCACGCCACCCGCGCCGCGGTCGAGGAAGGCATCGTCCCCGGCGGCGGTACCGCTCTGCTCTACGCCACCAAGGCGCTGAAGGGCATGACCGGCGTCAATGACGACCAGACTCGCGGCATCGACATCATCCGCCGCGCCTTGCAGTCGCCGATCCG
>JBBSLM010000532.1:0-1638 GCA_038255245.1 Sphingomonadales bacterium | reverse complement strand
TCGCCCTGGACGAGGATTTCGCCATCCTCGGCGATCCTGATCTCGGTGTTCAGCAGCGGCGGCCCGACCGTATGCATGGCGATGCCCGCGCTCGGCCGGTTGCAGCTCATCACCGGCGCCGCCTCGGTCTGGCCATAGCCCTGCAGCACGATCAGCCCTAGCGAATTGAAGAAAATGCCGACTTCCGGATTGAGCGGCGCCCCGCCCGAGACCATCGCCTTGATCCGCCCGCCAAAGCGCTTCTGGATCTTCGGCCGCAGCAAGCGCGAGACGAGGAAATCCATCGGCAGGTCGAGCAGTCCTTTGCGGCCTTCATAGGATTTCGCGCCGATCTTCAGCGCCTTGTCCATCAGGAAGGCAGCCATCCCGCCCTGCTTTTCGACTTGCTTCAGGATGCGCTGGCGCAGCACTTCGAACAGGCGCGGCACCACCACCATGATGGTCGGGCGCACTTCCTCGATATTGCTCGCGAGCTTCTCCAGCCCTTCGGAATAATAGATTTGCGCGCCGAGCCCGACCGGGAACATCTGTCCGCCAGAATGCTCATAGGCATGGGAGGTCGGCAGGAAGGAGAGGAACACTTCCTCGTCCCAGCCGAAATCGCCGCTGATGATATCGGTGCAGCCTTCGACATTGTGCAGGATCGCGCCGTGATGCTGCATGACGCCGCGTGGCGCCCCGCCGGTGCCGGAGGTGTAGATGATGCAGGCCAGATCCTCGCGCTTGAAGGTGGCGCGGGCGGCGCAGCCCTCCACGTCCGCTTCCTCGGCCGCGATCAGATCCGTCCATTGCAGGAAATCGACGCTGCCGGCCTGGCCGATGCCGCCGATCGGATCGATGCCGATCACATGCTCGCAATTCGAACTGCGCACCGCCGCCGGCAGCAATGTCTTGGCGAGCTTGGCGTTGGAGACGATCGCCGCCCGCGCGCCGCTATCGTCCAATATATGCTGGTGATCGCGCTCGGTATTGGTGATGTAGGTCGGCACGGTGATGCAACCGGCGGCCATGATCGCGAAATCGGCCATCAGCCATTCCGGCCTGTTCTCGCTGACCAGCATCACCCGGTCGCCGGGCTTCAGGCCCAGTCGCTGCAGCGCCGCCGCAAGCCTGGCCACGGTCTGCGCCGTCTCCTGCCAGCTGATCGGGGTCCATTCACCCTGCTTCTTGGCCCACAGGAACGGCCGGTCGCCGCCTTGTTTCGCCCGCTTGAAAAACATCGCGACGAGGTTTGGAAATCGTTCGATCTGGCGCATCCGTGCTCCCTACTCGCGTGAATTTTCCACGTCGAAGCCGCCTGTCTTAGAAGCGTAAGGCGCAAATCTCCACTCGCAACGCAGGTGGACGCGGGACAGGCTGTTGGTTACCCCGCCGCGATGAACTGGCTCCTCCGCTTGCTCCTGCCGGTCGCCGCGCTCGGCGGCTGTGCCACCCTTCCGCAGGACGCGGCAGCTCCGCTTGCGCGGTCACAGCTTTTCGTCTCCGCGGCCAATCCGCTTGCGGCCGAAGCGGGCATGGCTGTGCTGCGTCGTGGCGGCAGCGCTACCGACGCGGCGATCGCGGTGCAGGCGATGCTCGGCCTGGTCGAGCCGCAAAGCTCCGGCCTGGGCGGCGGCGCCTTCCTGACCCACTATGACG
>JBBSLM010000531.1:0-1649 GCA_038255245.1 Sphingomonadales bacterium | reverse complement strand
TCTGCCGCGCCGGCGCGGCGGATCGTCCCCCGGTTCGAACATCCATTCATGATCGTCGCCGACATCCTCGACGCGGATCGCGCGGCCGAAGGGGTTGCGCGCGGGCTGGAAGCGATAGCGCCGCTCGACCAGGCGGCAGGTGAGCTGATCGAGCTCGCGATTGCCGCTGGAGCGCGAGACGCGGCAGCCGGTGACCCGGCCGTCGGCTTCGACGGCGTAGACGACCGAGACGATCGACAGGCCGGGCCGCACCCGATCCTGCACGGCCGGGGGCACGTCGCCGATCGACAGGTCGCAGCAGACCCAGCGGGGCGGGCGGACGACGATGCCGGCGCCATCGCCCCCGCCACCGCCGCCACCCCCGCCGGTGCCTGCGCCGCCAGCGCCGCTGCCCCGCCCGTTGCCGATGCCGCCGCTGCCCGTGCCGGGACCGCGCACCGGGGCGGCGCCGGCACTTGGAGCGGAGCCGGTGCCGGCGATCGGCGCGGCGGTGACGGTCGGCGGCGGTGGGCGGACGATCGGCTCGGGCGCGACGAAGGGGGATGGCTCGGCCTTCAGATTAGGCGGCGAAGCGGCGCCTTCCGGGCGCGGGTCGGCGAGGCGCAGGGGGTCCGGTGCGGCTTTGTCATCGGATGGGGGCGGCGGACGATCGGGTTCGATGATCGTGACGGGCGGCGGGACCGGGACCAGCCGAAGCGGGTCCACCTCCTTATCGAGCGGATCGCCTTGCAGACCGCGCAGCAGGACGAGGGCCAGCAGGGCATGCACCGCGATCACCGGGATCGCGGCGCGGACCTTGTCGCCTGTCGGATCTGTGTCGAGGTACATCGCACTTCCGGAACGCCTGCCAGGAGGATTTGGTACAAGCCCAATCCGCCTGAACGGACGCTGGCTCGCCATTCAGGCTCGGGATTTATAGCTAGCCCCTCCCCCATGTGGGGAGGATGAGCAGGTCGCCATGTCCCCCGGACATGGCTTCGGATCGCGGGGCGATCCGAACCTGCTCATGGGGAGGGGGCGCGAGCCGTCTGGCTCGCAAAAGAGTCTTTTCGGCCGCAGACGCGGCCGGCCCCCTCCCGCATCGGGTGAACAGCGCCCCGCGCTGTTCAGGCCATGCCGGGGGCATGGCCGACCCGAAGCGCCTCCCCACAAGGGGGAGGGCTGAACAAGCAACTGAAATTGGGCGTCTGGTTGGGTACGGACGGCTAGCGGCCGGAGGGCGCGCGGAGGAGGGTGATCTTTGCCTTGCCGTAGATGCGCTCCGCTTCGGTCTCGAGACCCGGCGCGGTGACGATTTCATCGCGCGCCGTTTCGATGCTGATCAAGGCCCCGGGCGCCAAGGCATTGCCGGCGGCGAGATTGTTCAGGGCGGTCGCGGCCTTGCCGGAGGCATAGGGCGGGTCGAGCAGGACGAGGTGCCAGGGGCCGCCGGTGACGCGCGCGGCATCCTGCGGGCGGATGTCGGCGCGATCGCCTGCGCCCAATGTGGCGGCGTTGCGCTTCAGGGCGGTGATGGCGTCGCGATCGGTTTCGTAGAAGGTGCAATGCGCCGCGCCGCGCGACAGCGCCTCCAGGCCGAGCGCGCCGGTGCCGGCGAACAGATCGGCGACGGCGAGGCCTTCGAAGCTGCCCAGCCGCGATTGCAGCAT
>JBBSLM010000530.1:0-1649 GCA_038255245.1 Sphingomonadales bacterium | reverse complement strand
TGCTGGACCTGTCGGCCATCGCGTACTCCATCCAGTGAGCTCTGTGAGAGGAACTCGCTGAGGATCACGCGATGGCCGTCCTCATCCCAGCACCCGAGCCCGACGGCGTGTCGCCCTCAAGCCCCGGCCCGTACACCACCTACGTGGACGCAACTGGAACGGGAAGTGCCGATACTGCGTCCCATGCTCATGATGCTCCGTTGTCCGCGTTCTGGTCTGGACGCCTTAGCTCGGCTGCGAGACCGAGGGCAGTCACGGTGAGGTTCTCCGGCATGGCATCGGAGGCCAGCCCCCGCTTCGGGCTGCTGTTGGCAAGCCTGGCTGCCTTCGCTGCGTCGGTGGTTGCCGCCGTGACCGTTTCCGCGTGGGCGCTCTGCGTGCTCCCGCCAGCGGTCATCGCCGGAGTCTGCGCTTGGAACGGTTTGACACTCAGGCAGACCTGGGCGGCCATGGATGGTTCGCCCGAAGAAGATGGCGGACGCGGATTCCCCGGCATGACTTTCTAACGCTGGGCGGTGACTGCGCAGTGGCGCAAGCGACGGATAGGTGCCGCTCCCGCTCGTGTCACCAGCTGCGGCAGCCGGCATTAGACTTTGAGGGGATTCCCTTTTGCCGGACAGTGACTTTGTGTGTTTCAGGCGGCGAGTGAGGGGTTTTGCTGGTGCTGCTGGAGGACTTCCAGGGGCGTCTTGTAGCCGAGGCCGCTGTGGAGTCGTTGCCGATTGTAGAACACCTCGATGTATTCGGCAATAGCGCTGCGGGCGCGTTCTCTGGTCGGGAAGACGTGCCGGTAGACAAGCTCGTTCTTCAGTGCGCCGAAGAACGATTCGGCCATGGCATTGTCCCAGCACACGCCGGTCCGGCCCATGCTCGCTTGCATGTTGTGTTCTTTCAGGAGGGCGGCGAACTGGGCGCTGGTGTATTGAGTTCCGCGGTCGGAGTGAAAGACTGCGCCGGGGGCGAGCTGGCAGTTCCCGGTGGCCATCGTCAGCGCGTCGGCGATGAGGTCGGTGCGCATGTGCTCGGCCATCGACCAGCCGATGACGGCTTTGGTGTGGCAGTCGATCACGGTCGCCAGGTACAGCCAGCCTTGCCAGGTCCGGATATAGGTGATGTCTCCGACGAGCTTGACTCCGGGCGCGGGGGCGCTGAAGTCCCGGCCGAGCAGGTCCGGGATCGCCGGGTCGACGTCGTCGTCGCGGATGGTCGTGCGCTTGTAGGCGCGTGGCTGGCAGGCTTTCAGGCCCAGCTCAGCCATCACCGACCGGACGAGCTTGGGCGAGGCACTGGCCACGTCCGGGACGTCGCTTCGGGTCAGCATCGCGTGCACCCGGCGGACCCCGTAGGTCCCGCGGCCGGCGTCGAAAGCGGCCTGCACGTGCACCTTCAGCACGGCCCGCCGCTGTGCCCGGGCCGAGGTCTCGGCCCGGGTCCAGGTGTAGAACGCCGAGCTCGACACCGCCAGGACCAGGCACATCAGGGTGACCGTGAAAGGGCTTTTCGGGTCAGCCTTCTCCGCACCGATGAGCGTGTACTTGTCGCTCACGGCTGTTCTTTCGCGAAGAAGGCTGCGGCTTTTTTTAGGAACTCCGCCTGCAGGCGCAGCTCCCGGTTTTCTCGTTCGAGTTCACGGAACCGGGCCCGCTCGG
>JBBSLM010000529.1:0-1650 GCA_038255245.1 Sphingomonadales bacterium | reverse complement strand
GACCAGATAGGCGTCGTCATAATAGCGGATCCACTGCCGCTGGGGGCCGGGATCGATGAAGCCGTACAGCTGCCAATTCTGCACATGATATTGCGGCTGCTGGAAGAAACCGCCGAAGCCGAAGCCGCCGAAGAAGCTGCCATTGCTCCAGCCGCCGCGATTCCAGCCGCCGTTCCAGCCGCCGCCGTTCCAGCCGCCGGGATGACCTCCCCCCGGATGCCCCCCGCGACCCGCGACCTGTGCCTGCGCGCTTCCGGCCATCAGAACGATGCCGGCGGCGGCGATCAATGCGAGCTTCTTCATGGGCCGTGGCTCCCTGTAATCCTCGCCGCAAAGCAGCGGCCCGTCCATGCGGGACTCGCACGGATGGTTACGGGAAACTTAACGCGCGGCCGGGGCCACCGCCACCGTGGAGAATCGTCCCGCGAGTTGCTGTATCAATTCGGCACAGAAGGCGGCGTCCTGCCGATCGAAGCGGGCGGGCGTGGGGCTGTCCAGATCGAGCACGCCGACCAGCTCGCCGTCATGCACGATCGGCACGACCAGCTCCGACCGGCTGGCCGCGTCGCAGGCGATGTGGCCGGGGAAAGCGTGGACATCCTCGACCAGTTGCACTTCGCGGCTCGCCGCCGCCGCGCCGCACACGCCCTTGCCGAACGGGATGCGGATGCAGGCCGCCTTGCCCTGGAACGGCCCCAGCACCAGCTCGCCGCCGACATTGCGGTAAAAGCCGGCCCAATTGAGGTCGGGCAGCGCCTGGAAGATCAGGGCTGACACATTGGCCATGTTGGCGATCGGGTCGGGCTCGCCCGCCGTGACCGCATCCGCCGCCTCGATCAGCTGGCGATAGAGATCCGGCTTGTCGGTGGCGCTGAGATGAAAATCGAACATGGCCCTCATCTAGGACGCGCCGCCCGGCGAAACCATCTCCACGATGGATGCAAATCATTGCGCACCGGCAACGAGGCGGCGATAATCGCGGTCATGCGCATTTCTGCTTTCATGGGCCTCGGCCTCCCGCTGCTGCTGACCGGGTGTAGCGGCGCCATCGCCAACAATGTGACGGAAGCGGTGAACATCGTCGCGGAGGAGGGGATCGTGGACGTCAACAGCTCGATCGAAGGCGATCAATTGTCGCCGGACCTCGAAGCGGTCGACGATCTCGCGGGCAATCGCAGCGTGCCGCTACCGATCGGGAACCGCGCGCGTTGAGCCGGTTTATCGAGTCTCACAGCTAAGGAGCGGGCCATGCAGGGTTATGTCGACAATATCGAGGAACGGACGCTCGAGAATAAGGATTTCCGCCGCGTGCTCTACACCGGAAAATATCTTCAGCTGGTGCTGATGACGCTTCAGCCGGGCGAAGAGATCGGCGCGGAGGTGCATGAGGATCGCGACCAATTCTTCCGCATCGAGGGCGGCGCGGGCGAAGTGCTGATCGACAGCAAGACCCACAAGATCGAGGATGACGACGCGATCATCGTCCCGGCCGGCGCGCGCCACAATGTCCGCAACACCGGCGACGGGCCGCTGCAATTCTACACCCTCTACGGCCCGCCCGAACATCGCGACGGCATTGTCCACAAGGACAAGGCCCAGGCGACACGCGACCACGACAACGACCATTGGAACGGCGAGACGACGGAATAG
>JBBSLM010000528.1:0-1650 GCA_038255245.1 Sphingomonadales bacterium | reverse complement strand
GCCTTCGGCGGTCCCCCTCCCCAGCAAAGGCTGGGGAGGATAAGGGAGGGTCATGGCACACGAACTGACCCCCGCAATCGCGCAGCGTTTCGCCGAGGCCGCGCTCGGCCACGTCACGCGGGAATATCCGCACAAGCTCGACCATGTGATGGACGGACCGGAGGATGTGCTGGGTCCGCGCGCTCTGCACCCGATTTTCTTCGGCAGCTTCGACTGGCACAGCTGCGTGCACGGCTACTGGCTGCTGATGCGGCTGCGGCGGCTTTTCCGGGACCTGCCCGTCGCGCCCCGGATCGACGCCTTGCTCGACGAGATGATCGTGCCGGAGAAAGTGGTGGGCGAACTCGACTATCTCGACCGGGCTTATACGGGCGGGTTCGAGCGGCCTTATGGCTGGGCTTGGGCCTTGGCGCTGCATGCCGAGGCGCAGCGCGGCGAATATGGCGAGGTGCTGGAACCCCTCGCGCAGGCCTTTGCCAAACGCTTCCGCGCCTATCTGACCAAGCTCACCTATCCGATCCGCGTCGGCACCCATTTCAACACCGCGTTTGCGATGATCCTCGCGGCGGAATGGGCGGAGGCGAATGACGAGCAGCTGTTCGATTTCATCCGCGTCCGCGCCCTGGATTATTTCCTCGAAGATTATGACTGCCAGGCATGGGAGCCGGGTGGCGACGAATTCCTCTCGCCAGCGCTGACCGAGGCGCTGCTGATGAGCCGGGTCAATCCGGGGCCGATGTTCGATCAGTGGCTCGACGCCTTCCTACCACGGCTTGCGCAGGGCGAGCCCGAGAGCCTGTTCACCCCCGCCCTTGTGTCGGACCGCAGCGATGGCAAGATCGCGCACCTCGACGGCTTGAACCTGTCGCGCGCGTGGTGCTGGCGGGGACTGGCCGAAGCGCCGGCGGCCGAGCGAGCGAAAGACATCGCCACTGTGCATCTCGACGCCAGCCTGCCGCACGTCACCGGCGACTATATGGGCGAGCATTGGCTGGCGACCTTCGCTCTCCTCGCGCTGGAGCAGCCGGGCTGACACTGTCGGCATGGTTTACAAAAGGTTAAGCCGCGAATCCCGAGATCCGCGGAAATCCGCCATTGGCCCGCTCTTTGCTACCTCCCGGCAAAGGGGTTCAGGCATGGGAAAATTCGCACGACTGTTCGTCATCAAGAACCGCTTCGAGGCCTGCGCCGTGATCTACGCGCTTGGCGTCGGGGCGATCAGCCGGGGCATGCAATATCTCGAGGCCTATCCGGGGGTCAGCGGCTGGTTGCTGATGACCGTCTGCCCGATTGCAGTGTTCATGGCCGGCGCCCGGCTGCTGGAGTTGACCCGTAAGGATAATGGCCAGCGCCGGCGCGCGTCGGACCTCGCCGCGCCCCACGCCTGAGCGGCTCCGCACATTTGGTGAAAATCACCAACTATCAGGATCGCGCCGCGCGCTGAAAATCGTCGCGCGCGCCGAAACCCACGCTTTTCCGCCAAAAATCCCGTTTGGCACGGCGCCTGCTATGCTCCTGGCATAAGCAAGCCCAAGTCACTCAGGAGGAAAAGTCATGAACACGATCCGCAACATTCGCCGCAACATCGTCTCGGCCGCCGCCGCTTTGGCCGTCTCGGCGATCTTCATCACCGCCGCCGCCGGCCCGGTC
>JBBSLM010000527.1:0-1661 GCA_038255245.1 Sphingomonadales bacterium | reverse complement strand
TCTCGCGAAATGCCCGCGAATCGGAGTGTAGATAAGCGAAAGTGCCTGTCCTGCAAGGCATAATGGGACTTCTCTACGGCTCCACAATGCTGGCTGGAAGGCACTTCGCAGGTGAACAGTATCGCAACGGTTTCTCGGATGAAAGTGTCCGATGACGGCCAGGGTGTCGTGTCGCATGCCGGGGTGGGGATGCTGCGCGAGTTGGCGGACCTCACTGGACTGTCGGCGCAGGTCACGGCCGCATTAGCCGATACCTACCGGGGGCAATGGATCTACGAGCCGGGTGCGGTGTTCGCCGATCTGGCTGCCGCGGTCGCTGACGGTGCCGACTGCATCGACAGTGTCGGACAACGGTGCGGGGACCGCGAACACGTCTTCGGTGCCGCCGCCTCCACGACCACGATGTGGCGGCTCGTCGACTCGCGGATCGACGCCGCCCACCTGCCCGATATCCGCGCCGCGCGGGCGCATGCTCGGGCAGCGGCATGGGCCGCCGGTGCAGCGCCTGCCCCAGGGCAGTGGTTGCACCTCGACGTCGATGCCACCATCACACTCGACCACTCCGATCGGAAGCAAGACGCGGCCGCGACCTGGAAGAAGACGTTTGGCCATCACCCGCTGCTGGTGTTTCTGGACCGCCCCGACATCGCCGCAGGCGAAGCATTGGCCGGGCTGCTGCGACCCGCGAACGCGGGCAGTAACACCGCCGCCGACCACGTCACCGTCCTCGGGTGGGCACTGGACTCACTTCCCGAGACCTACCGGCCGAACCCGGAAGACCCTGACGCGCAACAGATTCTGGTGCGTTCCGATTCCGCCGGTGCCACCCACACGTTCGCCGACGCCTGCCGCGACGCGGGGGTGGGGTTCTCCTTCGGCTACGCCGTCGACACCCGGGTCCGCGACGCGGTAGAAATCCTGAACACCAACGACGCCTGGTACCCGGCGATCGACTCGAACGGCGGCATCCGCGACGGCGCCTGGGTTGCCGAGGCCACGCATTTGGTGGATATGGGCAGTTGGCCCGCCGGGACTCGGCTGATCCTGCGTAAGGAACGCCCGCACCCCGGAGCGCAGTTGCGGTTCACCGACTCCGACGGGCTGCGGGTGACCGCGTTCATCACCGACACTGCACACGGGGTGGTGGCAGGCCAGCTCGGCGGGCTCGAACTGCGGCACCGCCAACATGCCCGGGTGGAGGACCGGATCCGTCAGCTGAAGGCGAGCGGGCTGCGCAACCTGCCGTGTCACCGGGCAGAGGCGAACGCGGCATGGTTGGAAATCATCTTGGCGGCAACAGATTTGGTGTCCTGGTCCAAACTGATCGGCTTCACCGACCACCCGGATCTGGCCCGCTGTGAGATCGACACCTTCCGATACCGAGTTCTGCACGTCGCCGCCAGAATCACCCGCGGCGCCCGGCAGATCCGCTTGCGGATCGACGCCACCTGGCGCTGGGCCACCGCAATATCCGAAGGATGGAAACGACTACGCGCCGCTTTCACCTGACCGCCCTGTCACCGTCCCCCGACCCGAGGAACCACCGGCAGTGGAACGCCCGCCCCCGAGCGACACCGGACGATTTGTCATACCCATCCGGCACAATCAGTACCTACAAGCTGGCCACATCAGACCCGAACCGGCTCCGCGAAAAATTGAGG
>JBBSLM010000526.1:0-1667 GCA_038255245.1 Sphingomonadales bacterium | reverse complement strand
GCGATCAACTCGGTAGCGATCGGCACCGGGGCGCGCGTTGCGCCCGGCGTGACCCCGTCGGGTGCGGTGTCGCTCGGCACCGCGGTCGCGGTCGGCAACCTTGCTGAGGCCACCAGCGAAGATGCAGTCGCGGTCGGTGACCGCGCGCGCGCCTCGGGTTTCCATTCGACCGCCATCGGCGGCGAATCGGTCGCTTCGGCCACCGGCGCGCAGGCATTCGGTTGGCAGGCGCGGGCGACCGGAAACCTCAGCCTTGCCGTCGGCCACCAGGCGCTGGCGAGCGGGGTTCAGTCGACGGCGATCGGCAAGAATGCCAATGCGGGCTTCGCCAATTCCACCGCGGTGGGCTTCGCCGCGACCACCACCCGCGCCGATCAGGTCGTGGTCGGTGGCGCTGGCAGCTCGGTGACGATTGGCGACATCGCGGCAAGCACCGCGGCGCAAGTCGGACCGGTGAATCTGGTCACTGTCGATGGCTCGGGCACGCTCGGCCGCGGGGTTCTCTCGACATCGCTGGCGACCGCGGCACAGGTCACCGCTCTGCAGACGACGCAGACCACCCAGGCCGGGCAGATCACCACCTTGCAAGGCCAGGTCGGCACGCTGCAGACGAACGTCGGTGCATTGCAGACGTCTGTCGGCACGCTCCAGACGCAAGTCGCGGGGCTTAACATCCTTACCGAAGCCAATCGCCGGAACATCGAGCGCGCCAATGAGGGCGTTGCGATGGCACTGGCGATGGAATCGCCGATGCTTCCGGGTGACGCCAGATTCGCCATTTCGGGCGGTGTCGGCTACTTCCAGGAAGAGGCGGCCGCCACGTTCGCGTTCTCCGCAAGGGTCGGGCGGAACGCCGCCATTACCGGCGGCATCGGAAGCGGCTTCAACAGCGGTGAAGTCGGCGCGCGCGGCGGCTTCCAGATCGCCTGGTAAGGAAATAGATGCAACTTTGTTCAATGCTGCGGCCGATGGTTCTCGCGTCGGCCGCAGCCTTTTTTCTAACACCGTTTGTCGCGCAGGCGCAGCCGCCGTCGCCTGGCGGACTTGTCTCGTCCATGCCGGTGCCCGATCAGCTTGAGCTGTCCAAGCTGATCTGGAACACGATTGCAGCGGTCGACCACGCCAACCTCGCCGGCAATTATTCGGTCCTGCGTGATATTGCCGCGCCCGGCTTCCAGGCCAATAACGACGCCGCGCGGCTTTCCGAGATTTTCGCGACGATCAGGCAAAGCCGCATCGACCTTTCCAACGCGCTTTTGCTCGCTCCCACCTACTCCTCCCCGCCGACCATGGTCGCGCCGGACATGCTGCAAGTGCAGGGGATGTTCGGGCTGCGGCCGACCGCGATCACATTCGATCTGCGCTATCAGTGGGTTGCCGGGCGCTGGCGCCTCTTCGGGATCGCGATTGGTACGCCCTCGATCGCCACTGACCAGCCGGGGCCGCCGCGCCCGCGGCCGCAACCCGCGCCGCCGCCGCGGTCCCAGGGGCGCTAGCCGGTTCTCAGCGCGTCGCCCGACCGGCGGACCGCTTGGATCTTGGCTTCGAGCGCGGACCAGTCGTCCTCGTCGTTGATACGCGACCAGATCGCCTCCACTTCCTCGATGTGCATCGAGCAAGGTCCTGCGTCCGACCAATAGGGATGATCCGTCGCGCCGGGCATGGAT
>JBBSLM010000525.1:0-1668 GCA_038255245.1 Sphingomonadales bacterium | reverse complement strand
TCATGCGCGTGCGGATCGTCGCCGGCATGCTCCGCGTCCGGATGGTCGTGGTGATCCCCGTGCGCATCATGCACGGCATGCTGGATATGCTCGCTGCCCGCCCAGCGCGGCCCGCCCCAGAAGGTCAGGAACATCAGGCGCCACGAGTAGAAACTGGTCAGCAAAGCCGCGAACACGGCGACGATGAAGGCGAACTGCCAGGCCGGAGCGCCGCTGGCGAAGACGCTCTCGATGATGTTGTCCTTGGAATAGAAGCCCGCGAACCCGAACACGTCGAGCACGCCGACGCCGGTGATCGCCAGCGTGCCGATCAGCATCGCCGCGAAGGTGAGCGGGATCGATTTCCTGAGGCCCCCGTAGAAACGCATGTCCTGTTCATGGTGCATCGCGTGGATGACCGAGCCGGCGCCGAGGAACAGCAACGCCTTGAAGAAAGCGTGGGTGAACAAATGGAACATCGATGCGCCGTAGGCGCCGACGCCCGCAGCGAAGAACATGTAGCCGAGCTGCGAACAGGTCGAATAAGCGATCACCCGCTTGATGTCGTTTTGCACGGTGGCGACCGTGGCCGCGAAGATGGCGGTGGCGGCTCCGACGACGGTGACGAGCGTGAGCGCGGTCTCGCTGGTCTCGAACATCGGCGACATGCGGCAAACCATGAACACGCCGGCGGTGACCATCGTGGCGGCGTGGATCAGCGCCGACACGGGCGTCGGGCCCTCCATCGCGTCCGGCAGCCAGGTGTGCAGGCCGAGCTGCGCCGACTTCCCCATCGCGCCGATGAACAGCAGGATGCAGAGCGTCGTCATGATGTCGAGGCGCATGCCGAGGAAGTTGAAGGTCGAGCCCGCCATCTCCGGCGCGGCGGCGAGGATTTCGGGGATGTTGATCGTGCCGAACACCAGGAAGGTGCCGAAAATGCCGAGCATGAACCCGAAATCGCCTACGCGGTTGACGACGAAGGCTTTCAGCGCCGCGGCATTGGCGCTCGGCTTATGGTACCAGAAGCCGATCAGCAGGTAGGAAGCGAGGCCGACGCCTTCCCAGCCGAAGAACATCTGCACGAGGTTGTTCGCGGTCACGAGCATCAGCATCGCGAAGGTGAACAGGCTCAGATAAGCGAAGAAGCGGGGCTGCGACGGGTCCTCCGCCATATAGCCCCAGGAATAGAGGTGGACGAGCGCCGAGACGCTGGTGACCACCACGAGCATCACCGCGGTCAGGCTATCGACGCGCAACTCCCAGCCCACCTGCAGCGCGCCGGAATGGATCCAGTCGAGCACCGGCACGACCGACGCGCCGTAGCTGCCGCCGAGATAGCCCAGGAAGATCGGCCAGGAGAGCGCGGCCGAGACGAAGAGCGCGCCGGTCGTGACGAGCTTGGCCGGCAGCTTGCCGATCAGCCGCCCGCCCAGCCCGGCGACCAGCGCCGCGAGCAAAGGCAGGAAGACGATCGCGATGATCATCGCGCTGTCGGGCGCAACGGTCACCGCGGCCTCTGCGGCGGTGTGGACTTCGGCGGCCACGCTTAACCTTCCTGCTCCCCGGCGAAGGCCGGGGTCCAGTCAAAGAAGAAAATCTGGGCCCCGGCCTGCGCCGGGGAGCTGAAGAGGATCATGTTCACCCCTTCATCTGATTGATGTCGTCAACCGCGATCGTGCCGCGGCC
>JBBSLM010000524.1:0-1672 GCA_038255245.1 Sphingomonadales bacterium | reverse complement strand
GCCGAACAGCAGGATCATCCCCGCCGCGGCGGAGGCGACGCCGCTTTCGTCGTGGAACAGGATGCGGATCGGGATCAGCAGCAGGCCCAACACCAGCACATAGAAGGGAACGGCCGGGACATGCTCCCTGAGCCGCGTGATCGCGACCGCGCCGACGGCGATCACCGCATAGGTCAGCCAGCCCCAGGTCTCGACGTCGCCGCGCGCGGTGAGGATCATCACGATCGTCGCGGCGATGGCGACCGGCTGAATCCAGGTCAGCGACGTGCCCGCCGGCTTGGTCAGGCCGGCGACGATGCCGAGGGCGACGGCGAACCAGGCGGCCGCGATTGCGTCGGCCGGATCGCGCGCGAAGACGAAGAAGCCGGTCCAGACGAAACTCGCCAGCACCGCGATCCCGGCCAGCCAGCCCCAGCCGCGCCGCCAGGCGATGTAGAAGACCGCGATGTTCAGCAGCGCGAGATAAGCGAGCAAGGCCAGCGCACCGGTGTCGGGATCGCCGACCAAAGCCGGGGTCAGGAAGCCGCCGATCAGGCCCAGCGCCGCCGTGCCGATGCCGTGCCGGGAGGACAAAGCGAGGGCCGCGATGGTGATCGCCAGCATCAGCAGCGACGCGGTTTCGATGCCGAAGAAGCCGTAGAGCCAATAGGAGCCGTAGGTCGTGGCGTAGAGTATGGCGAGACCGGTCCCGACCAACGCCTGGGAGACGCGGATGTCGGCGGCGAGACGCGGCGAGCGGCGGGCATATTCGCCCCCCGCCAGCAAGGCGAAGCCGAACAGGGCCGCCGCGATCATCCGCATTTCCGGCGTGATCAGGCCGATCTCGATCGAATAATTGATCAGGAAGATCGCCGCCACGAATAAAGCCGCGCCGCCGACCCAGATGAGCAGCCGCCCGCCGACCAGATTTTCGAAGAAATTGGCGAAGGAGGCGGGCGGCGCGCCCGCAGGTCCGTCGGCTGCCTCGCCCGGCTTGGGCAGGCGGGCAATCCCGGCCCGGTCGAGCCGCTCGTCCAGCCGGGTCAAATGCACCTGCAGTCGCATCGCCACGGCAAAGAATGCGGCGAGGCCGACGAGCACGAGGCCAAGAAGGAAATCAGTCACTTGCGAGGCTTTAGCCGCGCCGTGCGCAACTGTCATTGGAAAGCGGGACGGTCCTCACCTACCTACAGTCCCACTCGTCATTGCGAGCGAAGCGAAGCAATCCATCCTGCGAGGTAACGCCGCTGGATTGCTTCGTCGCTTCGCTCCTCGCAATGACGTGGCTGGGAGTGGATGAACATATGGAAAGCTGGCACGGCACGACGATCATCGGCGTACGCAAGAATGGCAAGGCGGTGATCGCCGGCGACGGGCAGGTGTCGATGCAATCGACGATCATGAAGCCCAACGCGCGTAAGGTCCGGCGGCTTGGCGCGGAGGGCAAGGTCATCGCGGGCTTTGCCGGCGCGACCGCCGACGCCTTCACCTTGTTCGAGCGGCTGGAGCGCAAGCTGGAGCAGCATCATGGCGCGCTGATGCGGGCCGCGGTCGAACTCGCCAAGGATTGGCGCACCGACAAATATCTGCGCAATCTGGAGGCGATGATGATCGTCGCCGACAAGGACGTGACCCTGATCCTGACCGGCAATGGCGACGTGCTGGAGCCGGCCGCGGGCGTCGCGGCGATCGG
>JBBSLM010000523.1:0-1672 GCA_038255245.1 Sphingomonadales bacterium | reverse complement strand
CGCCTGCTCGACCATCTGCTTTTCGGCGCGCTCGAGATTGAGATTGTCGACGGCCGGGGTCGCGATCTGCGTCGCGACCAGGTCTGAGACAGGCGCGGCCGGGCGCGTGCCGCGGCTCAGCGAGAAATCCTCCACACTGTAGGCGTCGCCATCCGACAGGATCACGGCCCGCTCGCAGGCATGACGCAGCGCGCGGACATTGCCCGGCCAGTCGTGCGTCTCGAGGGCCGCGACCACTTCGAAGCCCAGTTCGCGCACCGGCTTGTCATATTTCTGCGCATAAGCCCCAAGGAAATTCTCGGCGAGCAAGCGGATATCCTCGCGCCGCTCGCGCAAGGGCGGCAACTCGATCTCCACCGTGTTCAGGCGGAAGAGCAGATCCTGCCGGAAGCGCTGCTCGTCGGCGAGCGCGGCGGGGGACAGGTTGGTCGCGGCGACGACACGGATGTCGAACGAGACCGGCTTGTTGGCGCCGACCGGGGTCACCTGGCGCTGCTCCAAAGCGGTCAGCAATTTGGGCTGCAGGTGGATCGGCAGATTGCCGATTTCGTCGAGGAAGAGCGTGCCGTGATCGGCCGCCTTCATCCGGCCTTCGCGGTCGCCCTTCGCGTCGGTGAAAGCGCCCTTCACATGGCCGAACAATTCGGCATCGAACAGGCTTTCGGTGACAGCGCCCAGATCGACCGAGACGAGTACCTTGTCCGCGCGGCGCGAGCGGCGATGCAGCTCACGCGCGACCAATTCCTTGCCGGTGCCATTTTCGCCCAGAATCAGCACATTGGCGTCGGTCGGCCCGGCCCGTTCGATCAGCGAATAGACGCGCGCCATGGCGGGAGACCGGCCGAGCAACGGGCTGGTCCCGCCGCCTGCCGGTTCGCCCGGGATGACCGGCGCGACCACCGCTTCGCCGGACTCGACGCGCGAATTCCTCAGCGCCGCGGCGGTGCGGACGGTGGCGAGCAGGCGCTCGTTCGACCAGGGCTTGGAAACGAAATCGGTCGCGCCCCGCTTCATCGCCTCGACGGCGACCGAAATACCGGCATGGGCGGTGATCATCACGACCACGGCTTCCGGATCGGCGGCGAGAAACTCGCCCAGCCAGTGGAAGCCCTCGGCCGCATTGGTCGCGCCGCGGCCGAAATTGGCGTCGAGCAGGATGACGTCGGGGGGCGCGCGGCGAATCGAATCCATCGCTTCCGCCGGCGATTGATAAGGTTCGATCTCGGCGAACAGGTCGCGCAGCAGCAGCCGCGCGGACAACAGAATGTCCGGATCGTCGTCGATCACGATGCAACGCGAATAGCGCCTGGCGCCGACCATGCGGACGTCCCTCCCCTTCTGTCCGTTATCGAACAATCAAATAACGTGCCAGTGTTCAGCGGCGGACGGTTCCTTCTCGCTTATGTCCACAATCGCGTCGTTTCAGAGGCAAACGCGGTGCGGATGAGTTTGGCACGGCTCCTGCTGGTTCCCTGCCACGGCCCGATGCGGCCGGGATGAGGGAGGATGCGATGCGACAGATGCAAACTGCTTTGTTCAGCCTTGCGCTGGCCCTGTGCGGAGCATTCAGCCTCGTCTCTCATCCGGTGGCGCCGCTCACCTGATGGCCCGCGCGCTGTCCGATGCCGAACGCCAGTGTCCGATTTCGGACACTTTCGGCGCGCGGGTCGGG
>JBBSLM010000522.1:0-1675 GCA_038255245.1 Sphingomonadales bacterium | reverse complement strand
CTTCGTGCCGAACGGCGATTATGCGTCCGTGGTGAAGAAGGTGCGCCCCGAAGCCGCGGTGCCGGGCGAGATTGTCGATCTGGAGGGCCGGCCGATCGGCAGCCATGCCGGGCTGATCCATTTCACCGTCGGCCAGCGGCGCGGCCTCGAGATCGGCGGCCAGCGCGAACCGCTTTACGTCGTCCGGCTGGAGCCGGAGACGCAGCGCGTGGTCGCCGGACCGAAAAGGGCGCTGGCGGTGCGGGCGGCGCGTTTGAGCGGTCTCAACTGGCTCGGCGAGGATCAAAGCGACGGCCTGACCGCAAAGGTCCGCTCGCTGGCCAAGCCGACCCCGGTGCGCTTCGATGGCGACATGCTGCACTTCGACACGCCCGAATATGGCGTCGCGCCGGGGCAGGCGGCGGTGCTTTATTCCGGCGACCGTGTGCTGGGCGGCGGCTGGATCGAGGAAACGGTCCCCGCGGAGCTTGCCTTTGCCTGAAGGCGGGCGCCGACGTAGAGCAGCACGCCGATCAGCAACAGCCCGCCCAGCATGGTCCAGGCCGCGCCGGTCGATTGCGCCGCTGCCCACACGCAAAAAGCGAGGCCGCCGAGCACGAAGGCGTAGAGCATGAGGCCGGTGGCGATCCCGGCCTTGCTCCGCGCCACCGGCAACGCGGCGATGCTGAGGCCGTAGACGAATAGCCGCGCGAGCGAACTGACGATGGCGAGCCCGAAGAAATCGCCAGTCAGCGCCAGGATCGCGGCAAGGCCGGCCATGAACAGGATCGAGTTGATCGGCGTCTGCCAGCGCGCATTGATCCGGCCGAACCAGCTGGGCAGCGACTGGTCCTCCGACAAAGCGAAAGTGACGCGCGGCGTGGAGGTGACCGAACTCAGCACATTGCCCATCACCGAGGCCATGGCGGTGAGGCTCAGGATCACGAAGCCGGCGGGGCCAATCAATGTCTCGGCGAAGGTGGCGAGCGGCGCTGCCGGCGCTGGCCCCTGCGGCATGACCGCGACGTAGGCGAGCTGCACAAGAAAGTAGAAAGCGGCGGTCGCGCAGACCGTGACGATCAATGCCCGCGGGATGGTGCGCTGCGCGTCGCGCGTCTCGCCGGCGGGCACGACGGCATTTTCGAAGCCGACAAAGGCATAGAGAACGACGAGCGCCGAGGTTTCGACCGCGGAGAATTCCGGCAGCGTGATCGGCGCGCCGAGATTGGCGCCCGCGACGGTGAGGCCGACCAATGCCAGCGTCACCACCGGCAGCGCCTTCAGCAAGGTGATGCCCTCCAGCACGCGGACCGCGCGCTTCACGCCGACAATATTCACCCAGGTGACCAGGCCGATCAGGGCGAGAATGAGAATCGCGCGGCCCAGGCCGCCATCGAGCGGCGGGTAGAGCGCGGCGGCATAGGTGGCGAAGACGTTGGCGTTGGCGGCGAGCGCGGTCAGCCGCGCGACATAATAGAGCCAGCCGGTCTGGAAGGCGACCGCCGGCCCGAACGGCGCGGTATAGGCGACCGGCCCGCCGGAGCCCGAATGCAGCGCCGCCTGCCGCGCGAACGGAATGACGACCAGCATGATGAGGATCGCGAAGAGCGGGAACAGAAACGGGCTGAATGTCCCGAACTTCTCATGCAGCGTCCCCGGCAGGGCGAAGATGCCCGCGCCGACGATGCCGTTGAAG
>JBBSLM010000521.1:0-1678 GCA_038255245.1 Sphingomonadales bacterium | reverse complement strand
TTCGAACAGCTCGCGCCCGGCCATCCCGAAGCGCTGAAATTGCGGACCCATCTGGCGCGCAAGAGCGGGACCGTGGACGCGTTCGTGGAAGCGGCGGCCAGATGGCTCGCCGCCGATCCGGACGCAGTGGCCGCGCGGGTCGCGCTCGCGCACGGCTGCGCGCAACGCGACGATTATCATCGCGCGGTCGATGTCTATCGTCCGCTCGTGCAGGCGCATCCGCAAGACGCCGGACACGCCGCGACCTACGCGCGATATCTGCTCTGGACGCGAGACTTCGAGGGGGCCGAGCAACATTATCGTCGCGCGCTCGCGCTTCAGCCGGATCATGCTGACGCGGCTGCCGGCTTGGCGCGGCTGAGCATCTTCAAGGGCCGGTCCAGCCAGGCCGCCGCCTTCGCCCGCCAGGCGATCGCGGCCGATGCGGCGAATGTGGACGCTTACGGGCAGTTGGCGCTCGCCACCGGTTCAAGGCTTTCGGACGAGGAATTGCAGCGGCTTCACGCCATCGCGGCCGATGCGGCGACCGATCCGGACCAGCGGGCGATCGCCTTGTTCACCGCCGGCGACGTTCATCATGCTCGCGAGGAATATGGTCAGGCTTTCGACGCATGGCGGCAGGCCAACGAGACGAAGCAGGGCTTCACCGCGCGGCCGGGCGGATCAAGCTATGATCGCCGCGCGACAGAGGCTTTGGTCGATCGTCTGATCGCAAGCTTTAGGACATTCCCTCCGCGGACGCCGGGCGCTGGCGCGGGGGCGCCGACCCCCATCTTCATCGTCGGCATGCCGCGATCGGGCACGACCTTGCTCGACAGCGCCCTGGCCGGACATAAGCAGATCATTTCCGGCGGCGAATTGCCGGTCATGCCCTCGGCCCTGACCATGTTTCTGGCGTGGGCGGAGCGCGCGGGATGGAGCGGCGGCCTTATTCCCGGGCCGATCGCGGATGAATTGCGCGCGCGTTACCTGCGCCAATATGCCGATTATGGCATTGCGGGCGCACCTTTCGTCACGGACAAGCAGCCGCTCAACCTGCTGTCCGTCGGCTTGATCCGGCATTTGTTTCCCGCCGCGCCGATCATCCACATCCGCCGGAACGCGCTTGAAACCGGCTTTTCGATCTTTCGCAAGAATTTCACCCGGTCCTGGGCCTTTTCCACCTCGCTGGCGGACATCGGACATTATTACGGTCAATATGCGCGCCTGATGACGCATTGGCACGCCGTCCTCGGAGACGAACTGGGGTTCGTGCAGTTCGAACAATTGGTGCGCGATTTCGAGGGCGAACTGCGCCGGCTGCTGGCCCAATCCGGTTTGCCCTGGGATCCGGATTGCCTCGCTTATTACCAGCAGGAAAGCATCGTCACGACGCTCAGCGCGGCGCAGGTCCGCAATCGGCCTTCCGAAGGATATCTGGATTCGACGACGCCTTACACCGCTGCGCTGGAACCACTTAGAAAGGCGCTTCAGGAGAGTGGCCTGGCGTCCTAGCCGATCGAGCGGCGGCGGGCTTTCCCGACCGTTTATCGACCAAAGCCACCATATGAGCGACGAACGGGCTTGCCTCTCCGCTACGCATGTAGCATGTGACACTTGTAGCAGGTGAGGCAAGATACGTGATCAATTCCCTACCCCGTCGCGAACGCGAGATTTTCGAATTGCTGTGCAGTGCCGG
>JBBSLM010000520.1:0-1688 GCA_038255245.1 Sphingomonadales bacterium | reverse complement strand
TCTGGCGCAGCGCTTCGGCGCGGTCGGCCCCGCCGCGCTCATCGGCCCGAAGCGCTCGCCGCTCGGTCTCGCCGCCGATCCGGGCGGCTTTCCCATCTACCTCAACGGCGTGATGGTCGGCGGCGTGGGCGTCATCACCGACGGAATCTATGGTTTCGACCGCGAGATTCGCGACGTCGATCTGGAGAATGACGAGATCATCGCACTAGCCGCAGTGCGCGGCTTCGAAGCGCCGGTGGAAATCCGCGCCGAGCGGATCACCGTCGACGGCACGAGCCTGCGCTATAGCGACGCGGCGCCAGGCAATTTTCAATCGTCGGGCGCCGCGCCGGGCTTCGCGGCGATCAACGGTCCGGTCGGAACGCTGCAGGACACGCCGGCATATTATAGCGCGGCGGGCGGCGTCCTGCCGGGCAGCGCCTATGGCAGCGAGGCTTCGGGCATCCGCCCCTCGACCGCCGCCGAATTTTCCAATCGCGACGCTTATGTGCTGACCAACGGCGCCGGGGCGAATCGCTTCCCGATCCGCGCCGGCACGGAAGGAACCGCGCAGGCGCTGACCGAGGCCGAGGTGCGGGCGACGCTGGAGGAGGCGTTCCTCGTGATGAGCGCCGCGCGCGCGCAAATCCGCCAGCCGCTCGACAGCCGCGCGCAAGTGTCGATCAGCATGGTCGACACCAACGGGAATGTGCTGGGCGTGATCCGCTCGCCGGACGCGCCGATCTTCGGCATCGACGTTTCGCTGCAGAAAGCGCGCACGGCGATGTTCTTCTCCAGCGCCATCGCCGCGGCGCAATTGCTGGCGGTACCGGCCACGAGCGCGCTGGGCGGGCTGCCTGCGTCGATCACCGCCGGCAATCGCGTCGCCAATTACGTGCCCGCGACCCGCACCTTCTTCGGCAATCCGAATTTCTTCACCGGCCAGACCGCTTTCTCCAATCGCGCCATCGGGAATATCGAGCGGCCCTATTTCCCGGACGGCGAGATCGCGCGCCCGAACGGGCCGCTCTCGCCACCGATCCAAGGTTTCAACCCCTTCTCGGTCGGGCTGCAGTCGGATCTGATCGTCGACAATATCGTGCAGCACGTGCTGGCCGGTCTCGGCCTCGGCCCCGACACGCCGATGCAATGCACCAATTTGCCGAACCGCAATCTGCTCGCCAACGGCATCCAGATTTTCCCCGGGTCGGTGCCGATCTATCGCGGAAACATTCTGGTCGGGGCAATCGGCGTGTCGGGAGACGGCATTGATCAGGACGACATGATCAGCTTCCTCGGCTTGCACAATGGCGGGCTGCGGGCCGGCGGGATCAATAATGCGCCGCCGGCGATCCGCTCCGATCAGGTCGTCCACCCGGCCACCAATGTGCGCCTGCGCTGGGTCGGCTGCCCGTTCGCGCCGTTCATCGGCTCGAGCGACCAGAATGTGTGCCAGGGGAAATGACGCTCGGGGCGCCGCTGCTGACAACGATGCTGGCGGCGGTGACGCCGGCGCCGGAAGCTGTGCCCTACATCTACAACGCCGCCGAACTTGAGCTGCGGCTGATCGCCGTGCAGCCTCCCGCCGATGCCGAGTGGGGCCGCGAGCAGCCGGCGCAAACCGCCACCGAGCCGCCCGAATTCCCCGCCGACGAGGACCTCCTGCAGGGCGAGCGCCGCCGCCCCGGCGTCCCCGGCGACGACCTCCG
>JBBSLM010000519.1:0-1689 GCA_038255245.1 Sphingomonadales bacterium | reverse complement strand
CCGGCGGTCGGCGGGGGTAAGCGGCCCACCCCTCCCCCGTGGGACGGGCGTGGGCCGCTTACCGCACCCCCAAGCCTCCGCTAGGTCGCGCGCCGCACCAAGCCGACAAGCAGCAGGAGAACGACCGCGCCGATGGTGGCGTAGACAATAGAGGTGACAAGCGGACCGCCGACACTGAAGCTGACGCCGAGCTGCGGCAGCAACCAGCCGGCCAGAAATGCTCCCACGACGCCGACCACCAAATTACCGATTAAGCCTAAGCCGTAGCCTCTGACGAGAACCCCAGCCAGGAACCCGGCCACGACGCCGACGACGATGAAGATCAGGATGGACTCGGTGGTCATTTTGGTCTCCTTGCCCCGGCGCCCGAGCTCCGGACGCCTCCGCAAGCCGACACATAGCATGCGACGACGACGCACAGCTAGGTGAGACGTGATAATCCGGCGCGCGTCAGTGGCTCCTGCGGCAAAGTAGCGCGCTGGCCAGAATGAAATTGGGCACCAAAACCGCGTTGGGGAAAACGCTCACCTAGCCCGTTGCGGGCCGAAGTGACCGCGCGGGGCGGTCTTGCGCTCGTTTTCGGTGAGCTGGTCGATGATCGCGGGGTGGACGGGCGTCGAAAATTCGAAGCCGGCCTTGGTCTCCTCGACCCAGACCACGCGGCTTTTCTGCGCCTCCATGCCGGGCAGCTTCAGATAAACGACCTGGCCCTGCTCCAGCGGCAGGTCACATTGCGCCATGTATCCGGTGGCCGACAGGTTCAGTACCTCGGCATCGACGATCGCGGC
Source organism: Sphingomonadales bacterium (assembly GCA_038255245.1). Taxonomy (GTDB): domain Bacteria; phylum Pseudomonadota; class Alphaproteobacteria; order Sphingomonadales; family Sphingomonadaceae; genus Allosphingosinicella. The sequence goes on along the minus strand of JBBSLM010000519.1, from coordinate 901 downwards.
GCCGGGCTCGCGCAGGCTCGCGGCGAGGTTGACGATGCGCCGCTCCGCGCGCCGGCCTTCCGCGGGCGGGAGCATGGCAAGTTGGCCTTTGTGCATGGACGCTCCGTACGGACACCGGTGACAGGTGCTTATCCCGCATGAGCGTTAGGCTTTGGTAAAGAGCCAAAAACGTCCGGTAGGGAGCAAAGCGAAGAGCGGCTCGTTGGCCCTGCTCCAACCTTTTTTGTGCCGGAGTTGCTTCGTGTCCTTCCTGAAACGTCCCAAGGCTGCGGCCGCGGCGCTTGCCATCGTCCTTGCCGCCACCGCCGCCTGCTCGGCCGGAGGCGATCCGGCAAACCCGACCGCCCAGGCCGAAGGCGTCAGTCCCGAGGCGCTGCAGGCGGCCGCGCAGGATGACGACACGCGCCGCTTCTATGAGGCACGGCAATGGCAAGCGGCGTGGAGCGACGAATCGGCCGGGCAATTGCGCGCGGCGCTCAACAATGCCGTCCGGCATGGCCTGAACCCGGCGACTTTCGGCGAGGGGCTTGAGGCGGGTGGGTCGCCCGCCGAGCGCGACGTCGCGCTGACCAAGGCGGCGATGGCCTATGCCAATGCGCTCGCCCACGGCCGCGTCGATCCCACCCAGCTGTTCGAAGTCTATACTTTGCCGCGCAACCGGGTGGACGTCCCTGCCGAGCTCGCCGAGGCGGTCGGCCGGGGCAATGCGAGCGAGTGGATCGAGAGCCTGGCGCCGCAGGACGAGGAATATCTTGCGCTGTCCGACGCCTATGTCGGGCAATTGCAAGCCGCGCAGCAGCCGCAGACAGCCGCTCCCGAAGCGGGCAACGAGTCACAGGCCAAGCAGAAAGGCGCCGAAATCGCGCGCCCGACTGCACCGCGCGATCAGGCGGTCGTGCTG
>JBBSLM010000518.1:0-1694 GCA_038255245.1 Sphingomonadales bacterium | reverse complement strand
GGCAACAATGCGGTCACGCGTCCCGCCGCGCATGGGCTCGGCGTGCCGCTGGCCCAGGTCGGCCTGATCACGCTCGATGCACATTTCGACATGCGCGACACGAGCGACGGACCGCTGAACGGCAATCCGGTGCGCTGCCTGTTGGAGGACGGGCTGGACGGTTCCAACCTCGTCCAGATCGGGCTCGCGCCCTTTGCGAACACGGTAAAGATGCATCTGGACGTGATGGAAGCGGGCGGAACGGTGTTTACCGCCGCCGACGTGCGGACGCGCGGCATCGCCCGCCTGATCGAAACGGCGCTCAGCCAGCTCGAACATTGCGAGCGGATCATCGTCGATTTCGACATCGACGTGATCGATCGCGGCCAGTTTCCCGGCGCGCCGGGCGCGCGGCCGGGTGGCATGGCGGTCACGGATTTCTTCGCCGCCGCGCGGCTGCTCGCGGCCGAGCCGAAGGTGCGGCTGGTCGATCTGACCGAATTCGATCCCAGCCTCGACCCATCCGATCTTTCGGCGCTCACCGCCGGTCGGTGGGTCGCGGAAATCCTGGCGGGCTATGCGATGCGGGAACAGGCATGAGCGACGACGACAAGCTGATCGGCGATTTCCGGCGGGCGATGCGGCGCGTCGCGGCGACGGTGAATGTGATCAGCCTCACCGTCGACGGCCGGCCGATGGGGGTCACCGCCACCGCCGTTTCGTCGCTGTCGATGGACCCGCCCAGCCTGCTGGTGTGCATCAACCGCGCCGCCTCCGTGCACGCGTCGATGGCCGACATGGAGGCGTTCCGGGTGAACATCCTCCACCGCGACCAGGAGGACATCGCCAGCATGTTCGCCGACCGGACGATGGAGCGGCTGCGCTTCGCCGACGGCTGGGAAATGAGCGCGGACGAGCCGCCGCGGCTGATCGACGCGCAGGCGTCGGTGCTGTGCCGGCGGATCGACTGCCATCAATTCGGCACGCACAGCATCTTCATCGGCGTGATCGAGGATGTGCGGGTGCGCGACGACGTATCGCCCTTGCTCTATTGGAACGGCGTCTATGGCGGGATCACGCAAGGCCGTTAGAGGCGTGGCCTTTCGGAGCGCGCGCGGCTAAACTGCTGCGATGCAAACAATCCTTTTCGCCGCTTTGCTCGCCGCCCAGCCGGCCACCACGCCGCCGATCGGCCAGCGCACGGGGACGCCGCAGAACATGGTGGCGCAGATCGGCCTCGCGCCCGACCAGGACGACCTCGCCGAGGCGATCGCCGCCGCCAACGCGCACCCGCTCGGATCGCGGGAGAATCCGGTTCGCGTCGGCGGCCCCGATGGCCAGCGCGCCTATCTCGCGCGGCTACGCTGCAGCGACGGCAATGTCCCGCGCGTCGGCGAAGGCGTCGAGATGGGCGTCGGCGCCTTCGGCTCGATCGTCGACGGCTATCGGCTCGATTGCGGCGCCGCGCAGCCCGGTCAGGTGACTCTGCTCATGGACAAATATCATGAGGAGAATCGCGAGGATCGCGCCCCGCCGGGCTTCATCATCACTGAGTAGAAACGGCTCCGGTCAGGAGGCCGCCCCGATCCGGAACGCGCAGAGCTTGTTGCCGTCCAGATCGCGGAAATAGGCGCCGTAAAAAGCCTGCGGCCCTTCCTCGCCGCGCAGGCCCGGCGCACCTTCGTCGCTGCCGCCAAGCGCCATCGCCTTGGCAT
>JBBSLM010000517.1:0-1709 GCA_038255245.1 Sphingomonadales bacterium | reverse complement strand
TGCCAACCGCCGCGCCGCAAAGCCGATACAATCGGGGCGGCGTCCGCAACGGGCGAAAGGCTCAGCGAATCCAGCCGCTCGCGGCGCAAGGCGGCGGCGATCGCCGGAACGAGCGCGGGATCACCCACCGCGCCGACCCGCAGGCTATACCAGGCCGCATAACCATCCGCGTGGCGCCCGCCATTGGCGAGGAACAGCCAGGCGCTGCGATCCTGGCTCTTGGCCCGCGCGACCTTCAGGCGGCCCGTTGGCGGACAATGACGTTCGAGCAGGCGAAACCAGCTCAGCCGCGAATACAGGCATGGCTGCGCGGCGCGGTCGAGCGCACCCGCCGCATCGCTATCGACCGCATCCAGGTCGTCGAACAGTTCCACGTTAACCATTGCCGCGCTAATCGCCTCCTCATGCCCGCTCTAGCAGCGGCGATTTAAGCAGGAGTGAAGGTGGGTCCCGATCCAAATCCCCGTCCGCTCGATCATCTCCCCGGCTGCGGCGATCCTGCTGCGCCGGCCCTGATCGATCGCGACGGCCTGCTCGATTTTGCCGGGCTGGAGGAGGCCGTCGGAGCGCTGGCCGCAGGGCTTGCCGCGCGCAAGCTCGTGAAGGGCGCGCGCGTCGCGAGCTGGCTGCCCAAGACCCGCATGACCAGCCTGCTGCCCCTGGCCTGCGCCCGTGCCGGACTGGTCCATGTGCCGGTCAATCCGCTGCTGAAACGGCTGCAGGTCGCGCACATCCTCGCCGACAGCGGCGCGGAATTGCTGATTTCCGGCGAAGCGCGGCTCGCGTCGCTGGAGCCCGGCGACGTGGCGGACGGCTGCGCCACGGTGGACGAGGCGCAGGGCAGGGTGCTGCTCGCCTGTCCCGACCGCTTGCCACCATCATCGGCTGATCCGGGCGACCTCGCCGCCTTGCTCTACACCTCTGGCTCGACCGGCCGCCCCAAGGGCGTGATGCTGAGCCACGCCAATATGTGGCTCGGGGCGGTCAGCGTCGCGCATTATCTGCGGCTCACGCCCGAGGATCGCGTGCTCGCCGTGCTGCCCTACAGTTTCGACTATGGCCAGAATCAGTTGCTCTCGACCTGGGCCGCGGGCGCCAGCGTCGTGCCGCTCGATTTCCTCGCCCCGCGTGACGTCATTCGCAGCGTCACCGAGCATCGCGTCACCACCCTCGCCGGGGTGCCACCGCTTTGGGTGCAGCTGATCGAGGCGGCATGGCCGCCCGCAGCCGCTTTGACGCTGCGGCGTCTGACCAACAGTGGCGGCAAGCTGCCACCTTCGGTGATCCGGCGGATGCGCGAGCTGTTTCCGGTGGCCGACATCTATTCGATGTACGGCCTCACCGAGGCTTTCCGCTCGACTTTCCTCGAGCCGGCCTTGCTCGATACCCACCCGGAATCGATGGGCAGCGCCATTCCCTTCGCCGAGATCATGGTCGTGCGCCCCGACGGCAGCGAGACCGATGCGGGCGAGGAGGGGGAACTGGTGCACAGCGGGCCGCTGGTCGCGCAGGGCTATTGGCAGGATCCCGCCCGCACCGCTGAGCGCTTCAAGCCTGCCCCGCCGACATCGCGCTACGGCGGCACCGCCGTCTGGTCCGGCGACGCGGTAAAGCGCGATGATGACGGCCTGCTCTATTTCGTCGGACGCGCCGACGGCATGATCAAGAGCGCCGGCAACCGGATCAGCCCGACCGAGATCGAGGAAGCG
>JBBSLM010000516.1:0-1715 GCA_038255245.1 Sphingomonadales bacterium | reverse complement strand
GGCGCTTATGCGGCCAAGGAAGCAGCGTAACTTTAAACAATATCAAATGGGGTCGTGAGGCCCCGAATACGGAGATACGAACATGGCAGACATCAATTCCCTCGTGGAGAAGCTTTCCGAACTGACCGTCCTCGAGGCGGCCGACCTCGCCAAGGCGCTCGAAGAGAAGTGGGGCGTTTCGGCCGCTGCTGCGGTTGCGGTTGCCGGCCCGGCCGGCGGCGCCGCTGCTCCGGCTGTTGAAGAGCAGACCGAATTCGACGTCATCCTGACCGGCGACGGCGGCAACAAGATCGCCGTCATCAAGGAAGTCCGCGCGATCACCCAGCTCGGCCTGGGCGAAGCCAAGGCGCTCGTCGAAGGCGCGCCGAAGCCCGTCAAGGAAGGCGTGAACAAGGAAGAGGCCGAGAAGATCAAGGCCCAGATCGAAGCAGCCGGCGGCACCGTCGAGCTCAAGTGACCCAGCGGGCCGCAAGGCCCGCACGGAGTCATCCCGGACTTGATCCGGGATCTTAACAGACCTGGACCCCGGCCTTCGGGGCACAGGAGTGTTTTCCGGGTGTCTTGAAGCGCCCGGGGAAGGGAAGGGCGGTCCGGAAACGGGCCGCCCTTTTTCTATGCGCCGGCCTCGCGCAACGCATCGGCCAGCAGCCGGAATTCCTTTTCCCGCGGGCTGCCCTTGCGCCAGACTAGGGCGATGCGGCGCGAGGCGTGATCGGCGTCGAGCGGGCGGGCGACGATGCGGGTGCCTTCCAATATGCCGGCCTTCAGCGCCATTTCCGGGATCAGGGTCATGCCGAGGCCGTTATCGACCATCTGCACCAGCGTGTGCAGCGAGGTGCCGAGCATTGAGGCTTCGGCGCGGAGTTCCGGCCGGCTGCAGGCGGCGAGGGCATGGTCCTTCAGGCAATGGCCGTCCTCGAGCAGCAGCAAGGTATCTTCATCCACCGAGGCGGCCGTCACCGTCCGACCGGGAGGTTCGCCGCCGGGCGGGAAGGCGACGAACAGGCGGTCCTCGAACAGGATTTCGCTGTCGATCTCGCCGCAGCGATAGGGAAGTGCGAGCAGCACGCAGTCGAGCTGGCCGCGCTGCAGCGAGTCGCAGGCGGCGCCGCTCGTCTCCTCGCGCAGGTAGAGCTTCAGATCGGGCCATTGCTCGCGGAAGCGCGGCAGCAGCGCCGGCAGCAGGAAGGGGGCGATGGTGGGGATGACGCCCATGCGCAATTCGCCGGACAAAGGCTTGCCGGCGGCGCGGACCATGTCGGCCAGTTCCTCCGCCTCGCGCAGGACGCGCTGCGCCTTGTCGGCGACGCGCAGGCCGAGCGGCGTGAAGCGCACGACCCTTTTGGTGCGCTCGACCAGGGTGATGCCGACCAGCGATTCAAGCTCCTTGATACCGGCGGAGAGCGTCGACTGGGTGACGAAACAGGCGTCGGCGGCGCGGCCGAAATGGCCGTGCAGGCGCAAGGCGACGAGATATTGTAGCTGTTTGAGCGTGGGCAGATGGATGTTCATTGGCAGGACCTGGGATTTGCCGGACGGGCCTTAGACTGATCGGTAGAGTCGATCAAATCCGGCCGATCCGGGAAGCCGGTCGATCAGGAAGGCGGACGGGTCTGGCGGGCGATCGGCTCGAGCCCGGACAGGAGCGCGAAGGCGTTGGGCATGATCACCTCGCGCTCGCCGGTCATCGGCACGTAGATCGAGTCGCGGCTGAG
>JBBSLM010000515.1:0-1716 GCA_038255245.1 Sphingomonadales bacterium | reverse complement strand
GGGAAGCAGGCCTCCCATCTTTTCCCAGGCGAGAAGTCCGGTGTCGGTGCTCGTCAGCGGCGCATTTCGATCCCGCATGTGGCGAGAAACTCCTTGAGTTCGGGGATGGCGATGAGCCGGTCGTGGAAAACGGTGGCGGCCAAAGCGCCGCTCGCGCCGGCCTGGAGGAAGGCATCGCGGAAATGCTCGCGCGCGCCCGCTCCGCCGGACGCGATCACCGGCACCGCGACCGCGGCTACGATGTCGCGTATATGGGCGATGTCGTAGCCGCCGCACACGCCGTCGCGCCGCATGCAGTTGAGCACGATCTCGCCGGCGCCGCGCGCAATTGCCTCGCTTACCCAGGCACGGGTGGTCCGGCCGGAGTCGCGTGTGGCTTCGGGCGAGCCGGTATATTGCTTGACGACATAGCCTTCGTCCGTCGCGAGACTGTCGACCCCCAGCACCACGCACTGCTGGCCGAAATCGCGCGCGATTTCGTCGATCAGTTCGGGCCGCTCCAGCGCGGGCGAATTGATCGAAATCTTGTCGGCGCCGGCGTCGAGGCAGGCGGCGGCATGGTCGCGACTGCGAATTCCGCCGGCGACGGTGAAGGGAATGTCGATGACCCGCGCGATCCGCCGCACCCAGGCGAGGTCGAGGCTGCGGCCTTCCGGGCTGGCCGCGATGTCGTAGAAGACGAGTTCGTCGGCGCCTTCGTCGCGATAGCGCATCGCCTGCTCGACAATGTCGCCGGCATCGCGATGGTCGCGGAACTGCACGCCCTTGACGACCCGGCCATGCTTCACGTCGAGGCAGGCAATGATCCTACGCGACGGCATCGAGCGCCTCCGCCAGGGTGAAACGCCGTTCCCATAATGCCTTGCCAACGATCACGCCGGCGGTGCTCAGCCGGGTGAGATCGTCCACCGAGGCGACGCCGCCGGATGCCTGAATGGCCACTTCGGGCAGGCGCGACACCGCCTCGTCGAGCAGCGCGAAATTCGGCCCGGCCAGCATGCCGTCGCGGCCGACGTCGGTGAGCAGCAGGTGCCGGGCATGCGGATACAGGCTCGCGGCCCCCCAGAGCGTGAGCGTGGACGTCTCGGTCCATCCGGACGTCACCACGAAGGGCACGCCGTCTTGAAGCTTGACGTCGAAAGCCAGGGTGATGCGCTCCGGGCCGAACGCGGCGAGAAAGGAGCGCACAAGCTGCGGCTCCTTGACCGCGAGGCTGCCGATGACGACCCGCGCCACGCCCGCTTCGAGCATCGCGGCGATCTGTTCGCGGGTGCGGAACCCGCCGCCAACCTGAAGCCGCAGCGCCGTCTGCCCAGCCAGTTGGCCGATCAGCGCATGCTGGCGCGGTGCGCCGGCCCGCGCGCCATCCAGATCGACGATGTGCGCCCAGGCCGCGCCCGCGGCGGCAAAGCCGGCGAGCGCTTCGTCGGGTTCGGCCGGATAGGTCGTCGCGTCCTCGAACCGCCCCTGCGCCAGACGCACGGCGCGGCCGCCCATCAGGTCCATGGCGGGATAGACGATCATGCCGCGAGCCACGCCGCGAGGAAGCGCGCGCCGGCTGCGCCGGACCGCTCGGGGTGAAATTGCGCACCCCAGACATTGCCTTGCCGCACCACCGCCGGGACCGCGCGGCCATATTCGGCCGAAGCGCAGGTCGCCGCCCCCGGGTCGCAGGCGAAGCCATGGGCAAAATAGACATAGTCGCCGCTGCCCAGG
>JBBSLM010000514.1:0-1716 GCA_038255245.1 Sphingomonadales bacterium | reverse complement strand
CTGGAGCCGGAAAACCGCTAGCCGGCCCTGAGCGCAATCGGCGCGGGCTTTACCTCCCTTTTACGGTCAGGGCGGTAATGACCGCCGATGGCGCCGTGTCGGCCGCCGGGAGATGTCTCAATGGCTTCGGTACCGCTGGAGGACCTTGGCGTGCCGCAGGCCGGTACGTTGCTCGTCGCCGCGATTCGCGGACATGGCAGCGCCGGGCTTCCTTACGCCGACGGCAGCGACCTGCGCGAAGGGCCCGCCGCCGGCCGCAATCTGGCCGACGCCCTGCATTTCCTCTGCGCGCTGCACGGCCGCTATCCGGGCGTGATCGAACTGGTCGCGGCCCGCAATGTCGAGCCGGAAGCGCGCGCCTGGCTGGCCGAAGCGTCCGACGCCTTCGCCCGCGAGCGCACCTATCTCGCCAATCTGTCGGTCCGCGCCGGCCCGGTGCCGGCCACGCCCGGCGGCGGCAGCGAATCGGCCGTGTCGATGCAGCGCAATGCCGTGCTCACCCTCGCCCAGTCCGAACGGCGCGGCTGCGCGCTCGGCGCGGCGATGGGCGTGGCGGGCGATTGGGCCGCGATCCGCACGGTGCTGGATGCCGCCGCCGCGAAATTCGGCGCGGATATTCCGCCGCCCTGGACCGCCGGCCGCCCCGACACGCTGGCCGCCGTCGCCGACTCGCTGGGCGAAAACTTCAGCTTCCGCCGCGCCATGCTGTTCGGCGCCGAGCAGGTCGCGGTGCAGCATCGCGGCATGTGGGATCTGCTCCGCGCGCGCGCGCAGGCCCGCGCCTAGACACAATTGTCATCCCCGCGAAAGCGGGGACCCATTCTTCGTTCGTGCCCCCGGCTGGGTTCCCGCTTTCGCGGGAATGACAAGTTTGGTTGCGAGGCGCGCACCCCTCACCTATCCGCCTCCCATGCGTTTCGAAGGCACCTCAAATTATGTCGCCACCGACGACCTGAAGGTCGCGGTCAATGCCGCCGTGAAGCTGCGGCGCCCCTTGCTGGTCAAGGGCGAGCCCGGCACGGGCAAGACCGTGCTCGCGCACGAGATCGCGGCCGCGGTCGGCGCGCCGTTGATCGAATGGCACATCAAGTCCACGACCAAGGCCCATCAGGGGCTCTACGAATATGACGCGGTGGCGCGGCTGCGCGACGGCCAGCTCGGTGACGCGCGCGTTCACGACATCAGCAATTACATCAAGCGCGGCAAATTGTGGGAAGCCTTCACCGCGCCGCAACTTCCCGTGCTGCTGATCGACGAGATCGACAAGGCCGACATCGAATTCCCGAACGACCTCCTGCAGGAGCTTGATCGCATGGAATTCCACGTCTACGAGACGCACGAGACGGTGAAGGCGGTGGAGCGGCCGATCGTCGTCATCACCTCGAACAACGAGAAGGAGCTGCCGGACGCCTTCCTGCGCCGCTGCTTCTTCCACTATATCGCCTTCCCCGAGCGCGAGACGATGCAGAAGATCATCGACGTCCATTTCCCCGGCATCCAGAAAATCCTGGTGAACAAGGCGATGGACATCTTCTACCAGGTCCGCGACGTGCCAGGGCTGAAGAAGAAGCCGTCGACGAGCGAGCTGATCGACTGGCTGAAGCTGATCCTGCACGAGGATATGCCGCTGGAAGTGCTCCAGTCGCGCGACCCGAGCAAGGCGATCCCGCCGCTTCACGGCGCCTTGCTGAAGAACGAGCAGGACGTGATGCTGTT
>JBBSLM010000513.1:0-1731 GCA_038255245.1 Sphingomonadales bacterium | reverse complement strand
TTCACCCAGACGCACGGGGATGTCGCGCAGCGCTGGATCATTATGAAGAATGGCGACGTGAAGATCGGGCTGTTCCAGGGCATGTTCGAGCGCAACATCCTGACCTTCAACCCCGGCTGGGACAGCGACGGGCGCAACGTCGATCCGTTCGAGGATGTTCGCGCGATCCAGCGCCGCCTGCGCGCGGCAGGGGTGGATGCGGGCACGGAGATCACCAACGCCAGCGGCCCGGCCAATTTCGTGATTACCGACCCGGACGGCAACCCGATCCTGATCGACCAGCATCGGTAAGCGACAAATCCTCCCCTCGAGTTCGAGGGGAGGGGAACCGCTCGCGCCGCGAGTGGTGGAGGGGCCGGCCGCGCTCTTGCGTGGCCGGAAAGAACCTCGCTGCGCTCGGCCCCTCCGCCGCCTGCGGCGGTCCCCCTCCCCTGCAAAAGCAGGGGAGGACTGAATTACTCCGCCGCAATCAACTCCAGCTGCAATTGCTCGCGCACGCGGGCGAAACTGCGGCGGTGGAGGGGAGTTGGGCCCAATTCCTTCAACGCATTGCAATGGAAGGGCGTCGGGTAGCCCTTATTCTGTTCCCAGCCATAGCCCGGCCAAGCTTGCGCATGCTCGGCCATGATCGCGTCGCGCGTCACCTTGGCGACGATCGAGGCCGCGGCGATCGAGCGGCTTTTCGTGTCCCCGGCGACGATCGCCACGGATGGGCGCACCCACCTGGGCAATTTGTTGCCGTCGACCAGCACCATTTCGGGGTCCACGCCGAGCGCATCGACCGCACGCTGCATCGCCAGCATCCGCGCCCAGAAGATGTTCAGCTGGTCGATCTCCTCGACCGAGGCGATGCCGACGCCGACCCCGGCGACCTTGTAGAGCTTCGCGCAGATCGCCTCGCGCAACGACGCTGGAAGCTTCTTCGAGTCGTCGATCCCGCGCGGGAATTTCGCGCGGTCGAGGATCACCGCCGCCGCCACGACCGGCCCGGCCAGCGGCGCGCAGCCCGCCTCGTCCACCCCGGCGAGCGGGAGGGGATAGGGCTTCTCGATCTTGAAGCAGGGAGCCATGGATCGAGCTCTATCCTATTCGAGCTCGAACGTATTCCCCTCGATCTCGTCGAAGGGGATCACGCCCAGTTGATGACCGATCGGCCCGTGGCCTTCGCCCAGGCCGGGGGCGGCGAGGATGGCGATGCGGACGAAGCGGATCGCCTGCACGAACGCCTTGTCCACCGGCAGGCCGGCCCCGAGCCCGGTCGCCAGTGCACTCGCGAAGGTGCAGCCGGTGCCGTGCGTATCGTCCGTGTCGAACTTCTTGGCTTCCATCCGCGCGACTTCCACGCCGCCGGGAGACAGCAAGCGGTCGATGATCCAATCGCCTTCCGTATGTCCGCCCTTCGCGGCCAGGTGACAGCCGTGCGCGAGCACGGCTTCCTCCCCGCCCAGCGCCGCCAGTTCCGGAATGTTCGGGGTGACGACCGAGGCCAGAGCCATCAGCCGCTCGAAGGCCGCGATCGTGGCCGCGTCCGCCAGCACCGAGCCGCTGGTGGCGACCATCACCGGATCGAACACGATCGGCACGTCCAGCTGCTCCAGCCGCGCCGCAACCGCCTGCGCCGTTTCCGCCGAGCCGATCATGCCGATCTTCACCGCGTCGGCGCCGATATCCGAAAGCACCGCATCCATCTGCGCGATCACCATCTCGGCGGGGATCGGATGGACGGCGGTC
>JBBSLM010000512.1:0-1737 GCA_038255245.1 Sphingomonadales bacterium | reverse complement strand
TGTCGGCGAGGGTTCTGGGCATTTCGGGCACCTGAGGTCCCGCGATGCTGACCGTAGGGTGCGTCGACATGGGCATGCGGGGTCTCGGCGCCGGGAGGAGCGGTCGACGTGCAGGCTGGAGCCGGCCATGTGGCTCTCGCCGGCGCTGGCGGCGCATCAGGAGGCTTCGCCCATGGGCGTTTCAGATCTCCACGGTGCCGGCCCGCGGGGGGGTCGCTACGGATCGGCCCAGTGCAGCGCCATGAGCCTGGGCCAGAGCGCCAACCAGAAAGGCGCCGCGGCCGAAGAAAGTGCGAGCGTCATCCGGCGGCCCGAGATCACCAGCCGTGCGCCGGCGCGCAGCACCTGCTCGCGCAGGCGGCGCAGGCTCCAGCCGGTCCCGGTGGCCCGCGCCATGGCGCGGCGGGCGATATGCATGACCTGATACGCCAGACAGGCGACGAGCAGCCGCACCTCGTTGCAGGCGAAGGCGTCCACCGCCGGCGTCTTCGACTTCGGCTTCTTTCCCCGCCAGTGCGATTTCGCCCGGTTGGTCGACGAGAGCGCCGGGGCCAGCACATCCTTCAACTCGCCCATGTGCCCCTCGGCCTTGCCGCGTTCCCGGTAATGCGCCAGCACCTCGCGCCGCGTCTGCCGGGTCCAGTCCAGAGAGGTGACCAGAAAGAAGCGGTCGAGCAGCAGATCATCCGGCCGCTCCTTGACGACCAGGATTACCCGGCGTTCCTTGTCCCAGCTGTCGGCCCGATAGCGCAGTTCGTAAAGCCACATCCGCGGCTCAACGGGCCTGCGCCCGGGCGGGCGTTTCATGAACGGCGCGGCCATCCGGTCGAGAACGCTATTGGCGCGCAGCCGCGAGACGTAATCGATCCCGCGGGCCTCCAGCCCGGCCAGCAACGTGGCCGAGGGGAAGCCGGCGTCGATCCTGACCATGGCCACGTCGCACAGGCTCTTCTGCGCTCGATCGACCACGTCGAGGATGACGTCGAGCGCGCCTTCAGCGGTGCCGACATTACCCGCCCGCAGCCGGGCGTCCAGCATGTCGCCGGTCTCGGCGATCGAGGTAATCAGCGGGTGATAGATCCGGGCCGCGTAGTGCCCATTCCATTCGGCCTTCGGCTGGTGCCCATGCACCTCGATCGGTGCGCTGTCGACGTCCAGTGTGATGCACCTGGCGCGCTTGCCGCCCCGCTCGGCCCGGATGCCATGTCCGGCCATTTCCATGACCGCTTCGCGCAGCACCGATCGGTTGGCAGGCTCTGCCATCAATGCCGTAAACCGCGACAAGGTCGGCTGCGACGCCAGCCCCGGGCCGCCGAGCGGCGTCAATCCCGCCGAGGAACTGACCGCAAGTCGGAAGGCCGGATCGTGGCGGAGCGCATCCGCGTCGTCGTGGTCGCGCCATCCCTGAGCGGCCAGCAGCACGCTCAAGCGGATCAGCGAGGCCAGATCATGGGTGACATCCACCTGGCTGCGCGGATCCATCACGCGCGCGGTCATCCAGCTGACGATGCCGCTCCGCTCGAGGATCTCCCGCAGCAGCACCGCGCCCGGATCGCCCGTCAGCCGGTCAGTCCTGCTTTCGATCCGAAGCGACCGGTTGAAGCCGGGCGTGAGCGGCTGTAGCGTTTCACCCATGCGTGCGTCCGATGCTGCCGTCGGTTTGTGTTCAACAGCTTGAATCTACAGCGCTTTCAGGCGCACGCAACCATTCTCGCCCATTTGGATGAATAAGCCGGG
>JBBSLM010000511.1:0-1740 GCA_038255245.1 Sphingomonadales bacterium | reverse complement strand
GCGGACGGCCGGGTCTCCTTCAACGCCATGGGCATCATTTCCTACGACGTGGCCGCGAATCGCTACACGATGACCTCCTGGGCGATGGGGCGGAACGGCGCATTCGAAATCAGGCCGACGGCGGACGGCTACACCTGGGAGACGCCGGCCGGCCCCGGCGCGATCATCCGCTACACCGCCACTTTCCGCGACGGCCTGTTCCGTGAAGTCGGCCACCGCATCGTCGGCGACGCACCGCCGGTGCAGATTTTCGAGATGAATTTGCGCCGTGTCGCCGACACGGACTGGCCCGCAGGGAATGCGGTGCCGATGCGGTAGCAAGCCCGAGCATCGCGGCCCATCGCACGCGGGCACGGTTACGAGCCTGGTGCCGCCGCACCCGTCTGCCCTTCCAGCAGCAGGCGCCGATAGAGTTGGCCGCGTCGGCCGTCATCGACCCTCCTGATATGTTCCAAGAAAATGCGCCCGGCCCGGCAGATTGTGGCGGGATCGCCCTGCCCTTCGAGCAACGATGCGAAAGCCTGAACCGGCACGCCGACGTCCTGCGCCATGGCCGGGAGCAAGCGTGTCATCATTTCCTCGGCTTCCGGCATCGGCATCGCAAAGCCGTGTTGCGGAGAGGTGCTGAGCAGACTGCGGTAAAGGTCGATCTCCCGCTGCTGCAGCGGCTCCGTCAGAAACGGGCGCATGTCTCCGGCGCGTCCGGCCAGCAGATCCGCGCAGACCTGCGGATGCGGTTCCAGCGCCGCCGTCTGATCGATGACCAGATCGAGCAATAGGTCAATCTGGCTGTCATTCGCGCTCAGCGAGCGCCGGGCAACGACGTCTCCCCAGACCTCCCCGCCGAGACGTGAAGCCTGATCGGACTCAAGGCGTCCGCTGCGGATCGTCATGTCCAGGATCGATCTCAGGCGGTCGTAAGCCGCCGGCTCCTTCTGCCGCAGCAATGCATAGACTGGCTCGTGCCGCTCGAGGTCCCGCATCACCGCGTCCAGATCCGGGGCGCCGATCCGGCTGGCCAGCGGCAGCGCAATGACAAGACAGATGATCATACCGGCCGTGACCGGCCATTTCGGCTGGTCCGCGGGGTCGCGGCCCGCGAAGATGATGGCCGACAAGATCCAGCCGATCATCGCGCCGACAATTCCCGCGCCGACAAAGACAAGGATCAACGTCAAGCTTCGCTCCCCCTCACTCAATCAATTCCGCGGCATGGCGCGGCGATAGCTCAGCGCCTCGGCAATATGGACGCGGCCGACGGTTTCGCTGCCGGCGAGATCGGCGATGGTGCGGGCGACGCGCATGACGCGGTGATAGCCGCGCGCCGACAGGCGCATCGCCTCGGCGGCTTGGGCGAGCAGCTTGCGGCCGGGCTCGTCCGGCGTGGCGACGGCGTCGAGCAGTTCGCCATCCGCCTCGGCGTTGCTCCGGACGCCCTTCCCCTCGTAGCGGGCGGTCTGGATCGCGCGTGCTTCGGCGACGCGCGCGGCGACTTCGGCGGAGCCTTCGGTTGGTGGCGGCAGGACGAGATCGGCCGCCGCGACCGCCTGCACCTCGACGTGCAGATCGATGCGGTCGAGCAGCGGCCCCGACACCCGTGCCTGATAATCGGCGGCGCAACGCGGGGCGCGGGAGCAGGCCAGCGCCGCGTCACCGAGGTGGCCGCAGCGGCAGGGGTTCATCGCCGCGACCAGTTGCACGCGGGCCGGAAAGGTCACGTGGGCGTTGGCGCGGGCGATC
>JBBSLM010000510.1:0-1744 GCA_038255245.1 Sphingomonadales bacterium | reverse complement strand
TTGGTGATCGTGGTGACGCCCTATCTGGTCCAGCCGGTCTCGGCGGGCCGGATCGCGCTGCCGACCGACGGCTTCCGTCACGCCAATGACGGCCAGCGGATCCTGATGGGCCGCGAGCATGGCAGCCAGCCGCAAGGGGAGCCCCGGCCGGGTCCGACCAGCGCGACGCCGCGCACCGTAAGCCCAGGCGTCGGCGGCGGTTCGGCTTCATCCGCGCCGGCCGGCGCGCCGATCGCCGCGGCACCCGCGACGGGCGGCAGCGCCCGCCCCGGCTTCGACTTTTAAGGCATGAGAGGAACGACCATGCGCCGCGTACAACTCACCGCCGCTCTGTTGATCGCCACCGGCCTCGCCGGCTGCGCGAGTGGACCGAGCGGGCCGGTCACCGCCCGCAACAATCCGAGCCTCTATTCGGTCCATCAGCCGGTCATCCAGCGGAACGATTATGTGCTCGATCTCGACGCGTCGGGCGACACCCTGTCGGTTTCCGAGCAGGCTCGCCTCGCCGCCTGGCTCGAGACGATCGAGTTGCGCTACGGTGACCGCCTTTATGTCGATGAGCCGCGCGACTATCCGGCGGCGGGTGCCCGCGCCGGCGTCGCTTCTTTGGTCGGCGAATATGGCATGCTGCTCCAGCCGGGCAGCGCCCCGGTGATCCAGGGCGCCGTCGCCCCCGGCACGGTCCGGATCGTCGTCAGCCGCGCCACGGCGTCGGTGCCGGGCTGCCCCGATTGGGGCGAGGATCAGATCGCGCCGACGGTGCGCACTTCTTCCAATTATGGCTGCGCGACCAACGCGAACCTGGCGGCGATGATCGCCGACCCGAACGACCTCGTCATCGGCCGGGAAGGCAATGTCGATCGAAGTTCGCAGACGGCAAACCGTGCCATCCGCGTCTATCGCGACCGCGCGCAGACCGGCGCTTCCGGCACGGTCACGTCGCCCGGAACCGCTGGCACCCAGGGAGGCAATTGATGAACGCGCCCATGAACCACGGCCGCGGCGGGGGCATGCGTGACCCCTTCACTGCCTTTGTCTGCGACGACGAGACCGCCGAGCTGATCCGGCCGATCGCGGTCGAAAACGGCTGGTCGCCGGAAAAGGTGAACAAGGGCGGCCTTCGCAACGCGGTGCAGACTCTGTCCGTGTCGGCGAGCCCGCACATCCTGTTCGTCGACATGTCGGAAAGCGGCGATCCGCTGAACGACATCAATGCGCTGGCCGAGGTCTGCGAGCCGGGCACGGTGGTGATCGCCGCCGGCCAAGTGAACGACGTCCGCCTTTATCGCGACCTGATTGCCAGCGGCATTCAGGAATATCTGCTCAAACCCATCACGCCGGACCATCTGCGCGACGCCTTCGTCAATGCGCAGATGACGATCTCGGGCCCGCGCACGGTGGAAGCGGCGACCGACAAGCCGAACATCATGACCGCCGTCATCGGCGTCCGCGGCGGCGCCGGCGCGTCAACGCTGGCATCGTCCCTCGCCTGGCTGATGGGCGACAAAGCGGGCCGCTCGACGGCCTTGCTTGATCTCGATATCCATTTCGGCACCGGCGCGCTCAGTCTCGATCTCGAGCCTGGCCGCGGCCTTACCGACGCGATCGAAAATCCGGGCCGCATCGACGGCCTGTTCATCGAACGCGCCATGGTCCGCGCCAACGACCGGCTTTGCGTGCTTTCCGCCGAAGCGCCGATCAACCAGGCGATGCTGACCGACGGTTCGGCCTATTTTCAGCTGCA
>JBBSLM010000509.1:0-1744 GCA_038255245.1 Sphingomonadales bacterium | reverse complement strand
CTGGCCGAGGCGAACATCGCGGCGCTGAACGCCGGCCACGCGTTCGGCGAGACGGTGGAGATCGGCCAGCCGCTGAAGCAGCATCATCTCGATCCCGCCCCGGCCGCGCCGGGCCTCTATCGCACCGTCACGGGGGCGGAGGCGCTCAGCCTGGGCCTCGTCGCGGGTGCACAACTGGCTGGTCTGCCGATGTTTTTCGGTGGTTATCCGATCACCCCGGCGAGTGCGATCCTGCACCATCTGTCGCGCTTCAAGGAATATGGTGTCATCACCTTCCAGGCGGAGGACGAGATTGCGGCGATCGGCGCGGCGATCGGCGCGAGCTTCGCCGGGTCGCTCGGTGTCACTTCCTCGTCCGGGCCGGGCATCGCGCTGAAGACCGAGGCGATGGGCCTGGCGATCATGACCGAATTGCCGCTCGTGATCGTCAATTCCCAGCGCGGCGGGCCGTCCACCGGACTTCCCACCAAGACTGAGCAGTCCGACCTATATCAAGCGGTTTACGGCAGAAATGGCGACGCGCCGATGCCGGTGATTGCTGCCCGCTCGCCCGCCGACGCGTTCGATTGCGCGATTGAGGCGGTGCGCATCGCGGTGCAATATATGACCCCGGTAATCCTCCTGACCGACGGCTATATCGCCAATGCCGCGGAGCCGTGGAAGGTGCCGGACATGTCGACCTATGCGCCCTTCCCGGTTGCGCATCATGATGCGCCGCTGGGCGAGGATGAGACGGTCAATCCCTATGCCCGCGACGAGAAACTGAAGCGCGTCTGGATCAAGCCAGGGACGCCTGGCCTGATGCACCGGATCGGCGGCATCGAGAAAAATGTCGGCAGCGGCCACATCGACTATGACGCCGCCAATCATCAGGCGATGACCGACATCCGCGCCAACAAGGTGCTCGGCATCGCCGATAGTGGCCCCGAGCAGGCGGTGGCGCAGGGCGAAGCCGGGGCGAAGCTGGCGATCGTCGGCTGGGGCTCGACTTACGGCCCGATCGCGCAGGCGGTGCGGCGCGCGCGGGGCCGGGGACTCGACGTCGCCCACGTCCACCTTCGCCACATCTGGCCGCTCGCCCGGGGCCTCGGCGAGCTGCTGCGCTCGTTCGACCAGGTGATCGTGCCGGAGATGAATACGGGCCAGCTGAAGACGCTGCTGCGCGACCAGTTTCTCGTTGATTGCCAGCCGCTTAACAAGGTTTCCGGACAACCGTTCAAGATCGCCGAGATCGAGGCGGCGATCATGGAGGCGCTCGGGTGAGGTCTCAGGAATTCACTTCGACTGCGAACCGCACGAAGTGGGAAGAGCTGCGTGCTGCTATGCTGCAAATGGAGCCACCTCCCAGCTTTCGACGCAAAGACCTGAGCGGCGCTTACTCTTCGCCAGATCGAGAGTGGTTCTACCATTTCAGCGAGGGCGGCTATGATACCCTCCGCTATGTGGACATCATCTTCGACGACGCTGACCAGCGGGCTGTGGTACTGCGGGCGCTGAGCGCGATCGGATTGCCGGGTCACGAGACCGATTCTGGATTTCGCGTTGTCGGCTATTCAGGTCCTGGTGAATTCGTGGATGCGTTCCGTAAGGTGGGAGCTACCCAATGAAGCCGCCCAACGCATTCGTGCTGGCGCTGATGCTGATCATCGTCGTCTACATCATCTGGAATTTGAGAGGCTGAACGAATGACCGAAATGGTCAAGCTGACCGCGAAGGATTTCGCCACCGACCAGGAAGTGCGCTG
>JBBSLM010000508.1:0-1745 GCA_038255245.1 Sphingomonadales bacterium | reverse complement strand
TTGACGAGCAAACGTCTTTGGTCCGACGGACAGTAGAGGCGGATCGTGGGCTGAGCACTTGCCGAGAGTAGCGCCAGAACGGGCCCTTCGTCGCTGGATTGTAGCTCCCAACGCTCGCCGGGCCGAGCTTCAACCTGCGCATTAGAAACACCGGGGGCTGCAACGCCGCCGGCACCCTTCAGCTGGTCCGGGGGATTATCCGCCTCGCGACTACAACCGGGAAGCAGCAGCGTCAGCGCCGCGGCGAGTGAGTGGATTGTCCGCATGTCATCGGTCTTACGCCCCACAAGACGACGGTCAACCGATCGCCTTTGCTCAGGGAAAGATGTCTGTTCCTTTGCTGAGCTACGGGACGGGGCCACCGAGGCAAAAGGGGTCGGTTGGGCCAGCGATCGGGCGGTCCCTGTAGAGGGCGGGCTTTAGCCTAAATTCGACGTCTTAGCCGTGAACTACAAATCCCTCTGCCGACGCCAGCTGCCGTCCGCCCGCCGTCCGCCATGCCCGACAGGCGGGTCGCGCCAGATTTGTAGATCCGGCCCCCCCCCCCCGGACTGTTGCGCGGATTGACCGTGTTGACCCGCGATGCGACAGTAACCCGCAAGTAATCAGGGGTATGCGTAATGCGACACGGTTCGGCCAGAGTGGTTTTTAGCTTCCTCGTTCACGACGTTTCGCGGATGCGCCGTACCTTTTTCGATCAGGCCCTGAAACCGGTCGGGATCACGCGCGCACAATGGTGGGCGCTGGGGAATATTTGCCGCCATGCCGAAGAAGGCATGACCCAGACCGAACTGGCCAACATCCTGGAAACGGGCAAGGTCAGCGTTGGTGGCCTGATCGACCGGCTGGAGGAAGCGGGCTTGATCTATCGCAAGTCGGGCGGGACCGACCGGCGGGTGAAGCGCATCTTCATTACTGCCAAGGGATACGAAATACTCGACCAGATCGCTTTGGTCGGCGACGAGCTCGACCGCCACGTCTTCGCCGACATTTCAGAAGCGGAACTGGCCGCGGCATCCGACGTGCTTGCGCGGGTGAAGCAGAATATCCGGGCCGCGATCCAATCGAAGGCGGCGGCATCGATCCTGGCCGGCGGCGGGGCCGGGCCCCAGGTCTGACGGGTGCAATATCCCGGTGGCATGAGCAGCCGCGCTGCGGCTAAGCGCCATCCATGCCCGCCGCGCGCAATGCCATCGCCATTCCATTTGCCGCGGGCTGCCTGGGCATCGCGCTCTTTTCGGTCATGGATGCGGTGATGAAGCATCTGGTGCTCGAAATCGGCACCTATAACGCTCTGGTCTGGCGCAACGGCGCCGGGGCGCTGATCGCCGGGGTGTTCTTCCTGGCGACGCGCAACCGCTGGCCGGGCAAAGCGACGATGCGCATCCACATCACGCGCGGCCTCGTCGCGACGGTAATGGCGGTCCTGTTCTTCTGGGGGCTGGGACGGGTGCCACTGGCGCAGGCGATCGCGCTGGCGTTTATCGCGCCGCTGATCGCGCTCTTCCTCGCCGCGATCCTGCTCGGCGAGCAGATCGAGCGCCGGGCGATCTTCGCCTCCCTGCTGGGCCTCGTCGGCGTGATCGTGATCTTTGCCGGGCAGGCGGAGGCGGATCTGGGGCCGGAGGCGCTGGCCGGTTCGGTCGCGATCCTCCTGTCCGCCTGCCTCTATGCCTACAACATCATCCTGATGCGGCGGCAGGCGCAGGTCGCCTCGCCCATCGAAGTCGCCTTTTTCATGAGCG
>JBBSLM010000507.1:0-1746 GCA_038255245.1 Sphingomonadales bacterium | reverse complement strand
TGCTGGGCGACCGGCGGTTGTTGCTGGCGCGCCTGACGGGCCTGCTGCCGCGCCTGCTGGCGTGCGGCGCGGTTTTCCGGCGGAGCGGCCTGAGCCTCGGGCTGGTTTTGCTGCCGCTCGGCACGGCTCTCCTGGCGAGCCCGCTGGCGCTCGGCGCGATTGTCCTGACGGGCTTCCTGGCGGGCTTCGCGGCCCTCGCCACGCTGCGCCATCGCCGCGGTCGGCGCGGCGACGCCCGCCGCCAGCAAGGCAAGAATCATGACCTTTCGCATCGACTTATAACCTCCATGTGGCGATCCACTCAGACCGCCTCGATGACGGCTATTTACCCTTTTGCGGATGACCGCTGGCTGAATTGAAACGCGGCCAAGCGTTCATCTTCATTCATGTTACGGCCATGAAACTTGTTCGCCCTTGCACGCGTTTGAGGCGGCGATTGACAGTATTTTGAGGAGCCAGTCATGGCCACCAGCTTTTACAATCCGCGCGGAAGCGGCGACATGCGGCTTGCGGATCGCGGTTATCACGTCGTCTATCGCGACCGTCATGTGAACCATTGCCCGGGCTGCGGGCGGAGCAACTGGCTGATCGGCCGGACGATGGCGGAATGCGCCTTTTGCGAAACGGCCTTGCCGCTGGAAAGCGGGCTGATGCAGGGCCATCACGCGGTCCGCCACACCGGCCGGCCGTTTGCCGAAGAGCCGCTCGCGGCCTGAACGGGCGTTTCGCTTTCGCTGCTGCGCCTTCACCGTAGCGCGTTAACCAGGATTTGAGGCCCCTTCCCTATGCTCCCCGTCCATGGCGGGGAGCACTTCCTTCTTGTGGGTCGCGGCGGGCGTGGTCGGGCTGATCTCGGTCGCGCCGGGGATCGATCGCGCCGTGTCCGACAATGTCCGCACGGACGAGGCGGTCGACGGTCATGCGATCGATCGATCGCCGGACGGGCAATTCTACGTGAACGGCCAGATCGGCGGCACGAATGTTCGCTTCCTAGTCGATCCGCACGCGGATGCGGTGCTGATCGCCGGTCCCGATGCCGAGCGGATCGGACTGCCAGCGGGCAGCGCCAATGTCACGCTGGACAACCTGTCGGTCGGCCCGACCCGGCAGCAGGCGGTCGCGGCAAAAGTCGCGCCGGCCATGCCCGTCTCCGTTCTCGGCCGCGCCTATCTCGCCCGCCTCGCCACCGCCGACGTACGGGGCGACCGGCTGGTACTGAAGTAGGGGTTTTGGGCTCCGCTGCGCGGAGCAAGCCGCGAAGACGCAAAGCCGCTAGCGCGAGCGCACTCCAATCGGCGACCAGCGATTCGTTGTTGGCGCTGCGCGCCGAAAATTTGACCTTCGCGGCGTCGCGTCTTGCGGAGCGAAGCGGAGCCCCAAAAAAGCCCTAACTCTTGCGCCGCACCGGCACCGGCGCGTTGCAGATATCGACGCCGCCCGCGGGGCGATTGAAGAAGGTGCCGCCGCGGTTGGCGCGACCGGTCAGGTAGAGCCCGAACGCTTCACTATCGGTCTTCAGATATTCGAAGCGCGGGCGCTCCGCCGCCGGCAAGTCCGCCGCAATGCGGATCGCGCGGATCGGGATCGGCCGCTCGCCGCGATCGACCTGATAGAAGCCCAGATTGCCCGTGCCGCGCGGTCGCGCCGACAAAGCGCTCATCCCCTCGATCACCCGCCCGACATTGGCGATGTTGCGGTCGAGATGGCGCGGGGCGTGACCGATCACCGCGTAAAGCTCTCCCCCGG
>JBBSLM010000506.1:0-1762 GCA_038255245.1 Sphingomonadales bacterium | reverse complement strand
GTGCCGTGCGACATCTTCATCACCGAGGCGACCTTCGGCCTGCCGGTCTTCCGCCATCCGGCGACCACGGACGAGGTGGACAAATTGCTGGCGCGCCTCGCGGACAATCCGGAGCGGTGCGTGCTGGTCGGCGCCTATGCTTTGGGCAAGGCGCAACGGCTGATCGCCGAGGTGCGGGCGCGGGGGCATGACGCGCCCATCTACATTCACGGCGCGCTTCAACGACTGTGCGATCTCTACGTCGAGCTGGGTGTGGAACTTGGGGAGCTCCGACCCGCGACCGAAGCGAAGAAAGACGAACTAAAAGGCCATATCGTCATCGCCCCGCCGGGCGCGCTGAACGACCGCTGGTCGCGGCGGCTGCCCGATCCGATCACGGCGATGGCCTCGGGCTGGATGCGGGTCCGCCAGCGCGCGCGGCAGCGGCTGGTCGAGATGCCTTTGATCATGTCCGACCATGCCGATTGGGACGAACTCACGGCGACCATCCGCGAGATCGCGCCGAAGGAAGTGTGGATCACCCACGGCCGCGAGGACGCGCTGAAGCATTGGTGCATGACCCACCAGATCAAGGCGCGGGAGCTGAATCTGGTGGGCTATGAGGATGAGGATGATTGAGATTTGGCCGCGTCGCTGTTATATCTGACCAACAACTTGGTCAGGACTGATCAGCATGGACAGCTACAACATGGCCGATGCCAAAGCTCGCCTGAGTGAGCTCGTGGATCGCGCCACGGCTGGTGAGGATATTCAAATCAGCAGGCGCGGCGAACCTCAGGTGCGCCTCGTTCCCGTCGACAAGCCTAAGAAGAGGGTCGATGTCGATGCGTTGCGGCGGATCACGGAGAAACAGAAGGCGCGATTGCTTGCAGAGGGGAAGACGCCTTGGGCCGGCGCGGTCTCGTTCGTCGAGTGGGCTCGGCAGAATGATGAGATTTGATGCGCTATCTCGATACATCGGTGCTGATCGCATCCTTTGTGATCGAGGCTGCGACGGATCGGGTTCAGGCATGGTTCCGAGACAACGATCAACCGCTGGCCATCAGCGATTGGAGTATCGCGGAGTTCGCGTCGGGCCTTGCGAAAAAGAGCCGGATGGAGGTGGTCGATCCCAGCGAACGCAATGAAGCCGAGCTAGGGTTTGCGGCGTTCTGCGAAGAGAGCGCCGCCATCTTGACGGTGAGCCGCGCCAGCTTTCGCCGCGCTGCGGAACTGGTGCGAAGTAGCGAGCACCCGCTTCGCTCGCCGGACGCGCTTCATCTAGCCATCGCAGCAGAGCAGGGCGCGACCTTGGTCACGCTGGACGGTGTCCAAGGCAAAGCAGGTTTCGCAGTCGGGATTGATACTCAGATGCTCTGACCACGCGGTTCCATCCGTGCGTGGTGAGTTGCAGTGGCCGCGCAGGATTTTCTGGCGCTCTGATCAACTCCCGAGCGCGTGCACCAGCGCCAGCAGCGCGCCCGCGCCGATCAGGATGGACCAGCGGACGGTGCGTTCCAGCGCGAAATCGTCGGTGCGGGAAATGATCGTCGCGCTGGTCGGGCCAAGGATGGCGAGCAGGCCGAGGCTAAGCAGGGAGCCGGCCAGCCAGCCTTCCAGGATGAAGCCGGCAATCGCGACAGCCATCCAGACGATGGAGAAGAATGCCGCTTCCGGGTGAAACTTCATCGGTCGCTCAATGCCCGGCCTGCGGGCCGCGCTCGATCCCCGATTTGGCGAGCTGGTCGTCGATCTGCGCCACCAGCCGGTCGAGGCCGGCCTG
>JBBSLM010000505.1:0-1768 GCA_038255245.1 Sphingomonadales bacterium | reverse complement strand
GGTGGTGGATTCCCACCTCTGGCCGCGCACGCGTTGCCGCAGGATCATCGCCGGCACCCCCTCATCCATATGATAATCGTGGCACATCGCGCAGCTGGATTCGACGCGCTGGCCGATCACCGGCTGGTTCGAATTCTCGCCGACATGGCAGCGCTGGCAGCTTTCCAGGCCAGGGATCAGCAGGTTCGATGCCTGGTTCGAACGATCCGCGACATGGCAGGTCAGGCAGGCCTGGTCGCCATTCATATTCTGCCCCTGCAGCGTCACGTTGACGTGCGCGCGATGATCGAACCAGCCGTGCAGCAGATAGCGGTTCGGGAAGCCGACCGGTCGCACATGGAAGTCTAGCGGTCCGCGCTGGTCGATCGTGTGGCAATCGGCGCAAGCGCCGCCCTCCCGGAAGACGGCAGTGATCGCATTGTTGGCCGCCGCGCCCGCACCGGCCCGGGCGCGAGCATATTGCAACGCCGTGCGCACCTGGCCGATGTCGCCCGGCCGGCGGCGCGCCCCGGTGCCCAGTTCCGCCGGACGCGCCGGGCCGCGGCTGCGATAGAATTCGCGCAGGTCAGCGATCACCTGTTCCGGCGAGCCGTGGCGCAAAGTGCGATACAGCCCGTCCTGCTCGTCGAAGGCGAGCGTGTGGCAGGCGGCGCAATCCTCCTGCATGTTGACCGGCTGGTAGCGCGCCCCGTCCGGCGTCGGCGTGTGGCAGTCCGAACAGCCGAGTTGCTGCCGACCCTCATAGCGGGCGGACAGCCGCCGCGTCATCTGGGTCGCCGCGCCGTTCGGGCTCAAGTGAATGTCGTGCGGGAACTTCAAATTGCTGTTCTCGCTCGGATTGCGGTTCAATGCGACGCGCTGCAGCCGCGGCTGCTCGCCATTCCAGTCGATCAACACCAGCGGGCTGAATTCGGGGTGCGCGCGGCCGAAGTCGGACGCATTGCCGATCCGCGTGTCGGGCAGGCGCGCGGTCAGATCGGTGTGGCAGTCCGCGCAGAAACGCTGCGCCGTCACCGGCATTTGCTGCGGGCCTTCATGTTCGGTGTGGCAATCGACGCAGCGCCCCGCCGCCTTCCCGAACGCATCGGCCACCGTCCGCTCGACCTTCGCCCATCCGGTCAACACCGGGAAGGAGCGCAGATAGCGCGAGAAGGCCTCGGCCGGCGGCCGGCTGGTGTCGCCATGATTGTGCACGTTGGTGTGGCAGGTGGCGCAGGCGCTGTCCTGCACCGGCTCAAACGCATTGACGTGGCAGGCCGAACATTGCTGCTCCAGGCCGTGATGGACCTGGCTGAGCGCCCCTGGGCTCCACATACTGTCCGGCGAAAAGCTGGCCTGTTGCGGCGCGGCGACGCCGCTGCCGTCCGCCTTGCGCTGGGCGGCGAGGATGGCTTGCTGATCTGCCGGCGCGCGCTGACTGTAGACCCAGAGCGGCCAGGCCAGGAACACACCCAGCACCAGAGCGATCAGCACATAGGCGCTGATCCGCTTGCTCGGCAGCACGGAGCCGACCGAAAAGCGCCGGACGTCCACCCGGTCCATTTCGTCGGCGGCGCTTTCGCCGACCCGCTCGACATCGACCTCTATCTCTTCCGCGTCCGCCGCGATCGGCAGAAAGCGCAGCAGGTGGCTGGCGATCCGTATCTCGCCGCCGCCGGCCAGCTCGATGAAGCCGGAGGTGACCTTGCGGCCATTGAGCTCGAGCCCGAGCCCTTCTTCCGCCTGCACGGTCAACCGCAGCGGCCCGATCCGCTGTACGACGGCATGG
>JBBSLM010000504.1:0-1770 GCA_038255245.1 Sphingomonadales bacterium | reverse complement strand
ATTGCAAGCCGCGCAGCAGCCGCAGACAGCCGCTCCCGAAGCGGGCAACGAGTCACAGGCCAAGCAGAAAGGCGCCGAAATCGCGCGCCCGACTGCACCGCGCGATCAGGCGGTCGTGCTGGCGGTCAATCTGGAGCGGCGCCGCTGGCTGGAGCGCGAGCCGGCACGGACTCGCATCGACGTGAACACCGCCGCGACTGTCCTGCGCTACATTCGCGACGGCGCGGTCGCCGATCAGCGCGTCGTCGTGAACGGCGAACCGGGGTGGGAGACGCCGCAGCTGCAATCTCCCCTCTACCGCTTTTCGGCCAACCCCGATTGGACGGTGCCGGCCTCGATCGAGCAGGCGGAGCTCAGCAACCTCAGCGCGGCGGCGATGCAGCGGCGCAATTTCGAGCGCGAGAATGGCCGCTTGGTCCAGCAACCGGGACCGCAGAATGCGCTGGGGCTGGTGAAGCTCGACATGCGCAACGACCAGGCAATCTATCTGCATGACACGCCGAGCAAGGCGGCCTTCGGCCAGCCGGACCGGCATCTGAGCCACGGCTGCGTGCGCGTGCAGGACGCTGTGGGCTTCGCCCGGATGATCGCCGATCATGAGGACAAGCGCGCCGAACTGGACGCGGCCCTGGGGCAATCCGAGGCCGAGCGCGAAACAACGTTCATCGATCTGGGTCAGGAAATCCCGGTGCGCCTGCTTTATCACAGTGCCTTCCTGGACGGCGGCCGGCTGGTCTTCGCGC
This sequence comes from Sphingomonadales bacterium, assembly GCA_038255245.1. Classification (GTDB taxonomy): domain Bacteria; phylum Pseudomonadota; class Alphaproteobacteria; order Sphingomonadales; family Sphingomonadaceae; genus Allosphingosinicella. Next base: position 1,027 of record JBBSLM010000504.1, on the reverse strand, counting down.
CGGACATTTACGGCTGGGACGCGAAGGTGGCCGAAGCGCTGGGCCTGCCCGTGCCGCCTGCCAGCGCCGATGCCGAGCAGCGCGCGGAGACGCGGCGGCGCAATCGCGGTTCCGACGTCGGGCCGTAAGCCGGTGAGCACCCTTTAGCCTGCGCCGCGGGCGCGCTATGCGATCGGCATGACGCGCCCATTGCTGCACGATTATTTTCGCTCCTCCGCCGCTTATCGGGTGCGGATCGCGCTCAATCTGAAGGGCGTCGGCTATGACAGCATTAGCGTGGATCTGCGTACCGGAGCGCAGAAAAGCGAGGCCTATCGCGCGCTGAACCCGCAAGGCTTCGTGCCGATGCTGGAAATGGACGGGCTGACGCTGGTCCAGAGCCTCGCCATCATCGACTATCTCGACGCGGCGATCCCCGAGCCCCCCATCGTACCGCGCGATCCAGCGGGGCGCGCCCATGTGCTGGCGTTGGCGCTCGTGGTCGCCGCCGATATCCACCCGCTCAACAATCTGCGCGTGCTGAAATATCTGGAGGCGCAGTTCAGTTCGGATGCCGCGCCTGCCGATAAGGTGCAGAAGGCCTGGATCGCCCGCTGGATCGGCGACGGATTCCGCGCACTGGAAGCGATGGCCGCGCCGCGCGCCGGTCGCTTCCTGTTCGGCGACGCGCCCGGCCTCGCCGACATCTGCCTGGTCCCGCAAATGTACAATGCCCGCCGCTTCGACGTGCCGCTGGACGCCTATCCCACCCTGCTTCGCGCCGAGGCGGAGGCGACCAAGCTCGACGCCTTTGCCGCCGCCCATCCAGACCGGGCCGAGCAGGCCGCCGGTTAGGCCGGTCTTGCATAATCGGCCTTCAGGGCAGACCATCCGCTGACCCCTCGGCGGGGTGGCGGAGCGGTCATGGCGGGCAAGAGGCTTGCCGTCTTCATCGACGGCACGTGGAGCGATCTTGAGGCGAACACGAATGTCTGGCGCCTGCGTTCGCTCGTCGCCGAACGCGGCGGCGGCAGGGAACAGCGCGTCT
>JBBSLM010000503.1:0-1770 GCA_038255245.1 Sphingomonadales bacterium | reverse complement strand
CGCCTGCGCGCCGCCGGCAAGGTCGAGGGGCGTGATTTCGTCTATCTGGAGCAACCGCAGAACACCCACAATCTGCCACGGGAGGCTGACCGTTTGGAGTTTATGGAAGCGGTCCGGTCGTTCCTGGCGCGCCACAATCCAGTCTGACCCGATGCCCACCTGACGGACATCGGCCGTTCATACCGGCTCCGCAATGGTCTCTCCTTCGGGAGAGACAATGAAGCATTTCGCGCTCGCCGCCGCGGCCGGGCTTCTTGCCACGCCCGCCCTTGCGCGCGAACCGGACTGGGGCGCCGAATATGCGGCGCTAAACGCGGTCGTCATCGCCTGCCAGCCGCCGCTGCCGGATGAGCGGCGCTATGCGAACATTCAGCGCGAGCGCGACACGATCGACCTGCTGCGCCGCCTGATCGAGGCCAGTCCGGCGCAATGTCCGGGCGGCCCGTCCGCCGCCGCTTCGGCCGCCTTGCGCCTTCTTGGGCCGCCGGAAGCGCCCGATGCCGATCCGCGCCTGCTCCGTCTGGCTCACGCCGCCGCCGACAGCGGCCTCGGCATGGCCCGCGACGAGGCATTGGCCGACCGGCTCGGCCGTCTGCTCTGGCTGTACGAGGACGATCCGCCCGCCTTGCCGCGCTGGCCGGAGGCCGCGCGTCAGGTCTGGCTGGAGCAGCCCGACACCATCGCGTTGCTGGAGGCGCGCGTGGCGCAACGCGGCCGGCTGCTGCGCACCCACAGCGCGGTCGAGCGCCTCGCCGCGCTGAAGCTGCGCCGGGACCTCGCCGCCCACGATCCGGGGGGCGCGCTCGACTTGCTGGACGAAAGCGGCCTGCTGATCGGCGACGACCGCCGTATCCGCTTCAGCCGCCTCGTGACCGGCGAGGCGGGCCTGCCGCCCGATTTCGACCGCGCCCGCCGCGCCCTCATCCGCTACGGCTCGTTCGGCGAGCGGGCGACGCCCCGGCTGCGCGCCGAACTGCTCCGCATCGGCCGCCTCGCCGCCGCCCGCGCTCGCGCCCCCGCCGGGCAGGCGATTGCGTTGCGCATCCTGTTCGCCGCCGCGATGGACGGCCACGCCGAAGAAGTGGCGGCGCGCGACGCCCTGCTCCGCCGCCTCGACCGGGTGCCGACCCTACAGCTCCAGCCGAGCGACGCCGAGCGGCTCATCAGCGGCATGCACCGCGAATTCGCCGTCCGCCTGGGCTATCCCCGCGAAGGCGATCCGGACTCCCTGTCGCCGATCCGCGTGCGCGCTTTGCTCGCGCCCGATGGCCAGGTCGCGATGGCGCGGGTGATCGGCTCCAGCGGCCTCGCCCGCCGCGACCGGTCGATCCTCGCCGCCTGGGCCGAGGAGCATGCCGGGGCCGACCTCAGCGCCACCGCGCGCGGGCGCTGGGTCTGGGTCGATTTGCCGCCGGTGGACCCCGAACTCCCCCTCCCGCCGCGCTGATCGCCGCCAGCTTTTCTTGGCGCGGAATCTTCGCTAAATGCGCGCGCACCTCAAGGAAACCCGAGCTTTGAATGGCCAAGGAAGAACTTCTCGAAATGCGCGGCACGGTGGTCGAGCTGCTGCCCAACGCCATGTTCCGCGTGAAACTGGAGAACGGCCACGAAATTCTCGGCCACACCGCCGGCAAGATGCGCAAGAACCGCATTCGCGTGCTGACGGGCGACGAGGTGCTGGTCGAGCTGACGCCCTACGATCTGAGCAAGGGCCGCCTGACCTATCGCTTCATGCCGGGACGCGGCGGCCCCGGACCGTCCTGAGCGCGT
>JBBSLM010000502.1:0-1781 GCA_038255245.1 Sphingomonadales bacterium | reverse complement strand
GCGCCCGCCGCCATCATTTCGGCCCGGCGGGGGTCGTAGGAAATGCTCAGGTGCCGGTCGTTCGCCACGCGGGTCAGGTCGGCATTGATCCGCTCCACCAGCACCCCCGGATCGCTCACCGCATAACGCCCGCTGGTCAGCCCCGTGGCCAGCGCCGCGTCGAGCGCGGGCCGCCGCTCGGGCAGCACATAGCGCTCGGCGAGCACGCGGCGGACTTCGGTGACGACCGCGCGCGCGTCGAACTGCGTGACGGCAGCCGCGACGCGGGTTGGGGCGGGGCGCGGCTGGGCCGGGGCGGAAGCGGGCAGGGCGATCGCGACGACGAGCGCGAGCGGCAAGGCATAGTTCGGCATGAGTTCCGGCGACTCCGTTTCGGGAGCCCGGATTATTCCTTTGGTCGCGAGCCAAATTCGCGCAATTGAAGCCGCTTGCTTGCCAGTTTCAGGCAAGAGCGGGGAAGCAGTGCAGCATGACTGGCAAACTCGACCAATTGGACCTCGCCCTGCTCGCCTGTCTGCAGGAGGACAATCTGCAGACCGCCGAACAATATGCCGAACGGGTCGGCCGCTCGCCCTCGGCGGTCGCGCGCCGCCTGCGCCGCCTGCGCACCAGCGGCGCGGTCGCCGCCGATGTCTCGCTCATCTCCGAAGATGCAGCCGGCCGCCCGCTCTCGGCCTTGGTGCACGTCCAGCTCGAACGCCACGCCCCGCAGGATGGCGATCGCCTCCGCCGCCGCCTGATCGCCAATCCGAATGTCCAGCTCTGCCTCGACGTCGCCGGCAGCTTCGACATCGTCCTGCTGATCGTCGCGGCGGACATGCACGCCTACAACGAAGTCGCCGACGCCCTGCTGGAGGACAACCCTGCCGTCCGCCGCTTCGAGACGACCTTCGTCAAACGCCGCGTAAAGGCGACTTTGGCATTTCCGATACAAGAAAGGCCGGAGTCCTGAGACCCCGGCCTTCCTGTCGATCAACTCACCCGCTCATTTCGAGCGAAGTCGAGAAACGGTAAATTATTCCCCGCCCAGCGTAATCTCGCTGGTCTCGCACAGATTGACCTGCCGCCAGTCGCCCGTGTCGCCATCGTCATAGGTGACGCGAATGTCCCACAGACAGATGTCCTCATTGCGATCGAAGGTGACCGAGGCGCTCTCGCCATCGCCCAGCACTTCGCGGCCCAGAACGTCCGGGCCCCAGCGCGTCTCGGACGAGGGCGAGACGTTCAGCGTTACGACCACATGCCCGGTCTGGTTGTGAATGGTGAAATCCTGCGGCGCCAACCAGGCGGCGGCGACCGAAGCGACCGACACCAACGCGCCGGTGAAGAAACCCAAAGCCATGACAAACCCTCCCCTTGAAAGCGGCGCGAGTGGTGCGCCGAATTCCCTCTACCGGCAAGCCCACTGCAGACAGGATTGCGTCTGAGCCGCGCCGCCTCGGCGCTCAGCGCATCTTGGCGAGAAGCGACGCCTTGGCCGCCTGATATTCCTCTGTGAGCCGCGCGACATAATCGCCCGCGCCTTCGACTGCCTTTACCGCGCCGATGCCTTGGCCGGAGCCCCAGATGTCGCGCCAGGCCTTCGCGCCGGTCGCACTCTCGAAGTTCATCGTGGAGATGTCGCCCTGCGGCAGATTGTCCGGGTCCATGCCGGCGGCGACGATCGAGCCGCGCAGATAATTGCCGTGAATCCCAGTGAAGAGGTTGGAATAGACGATATCGGCGGCGCGGCCGTCGACGATGGCCTGCTTGTAATTGTCCTGCGCATTGGCCTCGCGCGT
>JBBSLM010000501.1:0-1794 GCA_038255245.1 Sphingomonadales bacterium | reverse complement strand
CGGGACCGGTCGATTACTTCCTTGACCGCCGTTGCCCGAAACTCGGGCGTAAATCGCGAATTCTTTCCAGCCACAACGACTCCGTTCAGTAAACCCAAATTCTACTTCGGGGTCACTGTCCGAGAAAGTGCGGGCACCTCATCTGACGCATCGGGAATCTCTCACCGGCGCGGGGCCCGTCGGCGATGTCGAGGCTCACCCGGGTGTCGGCCAGCTCCCACCGGTGGCTGCGGCCGTGCTCGTCGGTGTGGGTGTGTTCGGCGAACGTGTCGGCGGCGATGTCGGTGACCGCACCTTTGCGCCAGGTCAGGGTGTCGAAACCGGCGGCGTCCAAATCGGCGAACAGGGCCGGTGACCAGCCGCCGCGGTCGAATCCGACCAGCACCCTACGGTCGTCACCGACAGCGGCCCGCAGGTCGGGGATCAACCGGCGCAGCTCCGAGGCCAGCGAGGCGGCCGGTTGGGCCATCACCACCAGCAGCGGGTCCCCGGCGGCGTCGGACACCCATGTTTCCACGGTGGCCGGGGCGGGGAACTTCAACCGGGGCACATGGGTTTTCGCGATCGTGCGGGTGCCCTGATACGCGCGGACATGCCCGTCGACATACAGGACCCCCGTCTGTTCGGGGCGGGTGTCGGCGTGGTGGCGGGCCATCGCCGCGATCCAGTCGCCGGCCTTGCCGGCCTCGGCGAGATAGCCGATCTTGCGGCGGATCGTCTTGACCTCCGGCGCCCGGTCCAACCCCAGGATCCGGCCGAGAGCGACCGGGTCGATCCGGGTGGCGCCCTCGGCGCGGGAATGCCCGAGTAGGGCACGGAACACGCTCTCGCACAACATGGTATCCAGCGAGTAGAACCCGTTCGGGAGCCCGCCGTAGACGTTGTGCGCGCAGTCGAGGAGCCCGGTCGCGGCCAAGGCGGGCACCGCGAGTAGCAACCCGGCCAGCGGGGCCCGGGCACACGGTGTGAACACCGGCGGCGCAGCCGAGATCAGCCCGAACGCCGCCAACGCCCGCTCGACCCGACGCGGTGCCGGATCGGCCAGCACCGGCAACTCCCGGCCCACCTCACCGGCCCCACCGGCCCCCGGCTCGGGCCGAGCATCGAAAGTCGTTGCGCGACAGTACTCGACCTCGACCTCCTCGACTGAAGGCTCAGAAGTTGTTGCGCGACACTCTTCCTCGGTGTTGGTGTTGGTGTTGGTGTTGGTGTCGGGCAGCGCCCTGCGGACGCTGGCTTCCGAGACTCCGACCCGATCGCCGATCCCGCGCAACGACAGGCCTTGCCCACGCAGGTCCGCGATGGTGGCGATCACCTCGGAGGTGAGTTTGCTCGCGCGACGCGGCCCCATGCGTTGCGGGGTCAGTCCCGCCACGCCGTCGTCGGCGAGTGCCTGCTCCCACCGCCAGATGGTCAGCGGAGCGGTGCCGAACGCGGCCGCGATCTGGACCTGAGTGGCCACCTTTATCCGCATCAGCTGCACCGCGGCGAACCGGCGGGTCGCGGTGTCACCGGCCGCCCAGGCGAAGGACAACATCCCGTGAACGTAGACCCGACCCCCGTCTGCATCCTCGACCAACGCGGCAGCGGCACCGATCTCGACGGCGTCGGCTGGAATCAGAGCCAAGGGCGGTTGCGCGGTCATCACACCCATCGAACCACCCTCACTCGCCGACTGAAACACTTCAAATATTATATCGCATCGGGTGGGTGAAGCCGGGCACAACACGACACAAAACCGCAGCTCACAACATCAAATCTCTCGGCAAGCCCTACCGCATGTCAGGAGTCCTG
>JBBSLM010000500.1:0-1810 GCA_038255245.1 Sphingomonadales bacterium | reverse complement strand
TTGAAGCGCGCCGACGACCTCCTCTACCGCGCCAAGAATGGCGGCCGCAACCAGGTGCTCGTCGAGGCAAGCTAAAGCCCGCCTTCGACGACATCCTTGCCGAGCGCTTCCAGGCCGGCCCGCAAGGCGGCTGCGCATTCGGCGACGATAATTTCATCCGCGCTGCGGATCACGAAATTCGCCCCTGCCCGCCCCTCGCGGAAGAATGGATAGCTGCCAATCTGGGTGCCGGGATGCGCTTTTTCGGTTTCGCCGAGCAAAGTCGCCACTTCGCTCTCCGCGATCCAGCCGCCGAGCGTCGCCGACAGCAAGGGCCGCCCGCCCTCGATCTTGCCGACCAGCGATTCCAGCATCATCGCCGCGATCCGAGGCACGCCCGCCAGGATGTAGATATTCTCCACGTGAATACCCGGCGCGCCGGAGAAGCGATTCTCGATCAGCTCCGCCCCGTCCGGGACCCGCGCCATGCGCAGACGGGCCTCGTTTATCCCGCCGCGATCCTCGTAGAAGCCCTCTAGAATCGCCCGTGCCTGCGGATGGACGATCACCTCACGGCCAAGCGCGGCGGCGATGCCGTCGACCGTGATGTCGTCGTGGGTCGGGCCGATCCCGCCAGTCGTGAAAAGATAATCATAGGCGCCGCGCAGTGCATTCGTCGCTTCCGCAATCGTCTCGATCCGGTCCGGTATCATCCGCACCTCGGCCAGGCGGATGCCCTGCAGGTTCAGCCACGTTCCGACCTGCGCGACGTTGCGGTCCTGGGTGCGGCCCGACAGGATTTCGTCGCCGATGACCAGCAAGCCGGCGGTCCAGATGCGCTCCTCGCCCATCAGCCGCGCATGAAGGACCCTTCATTGAGAAGCAACCGCCTGCGCGCTATATGGACCGGCATGGATATCCAGACGATCGACACGAGCGACGAGATCATCGGCCGCAGCGGCGCCATCAAGCTGCACGGCCCGGCCGCTTTCGCTGGCATGCGCGCCGCCGGCCGTTGCGCCGCCGAAATTCTCGACATGCTCGTCCCGCATGTCGTGCCGGGCGTCACCACGCAGGAACTGGACGACATCGTCTATGCGGAGATGCGGCGACTTGGCGCGGTCCCGGCGACGCTCGGCTATCGCGGCTATACGAAAAGCTGCTGCACCTCGGTCAACCACGTCGTCTGCCACGGGATTCCCGGAGACCGCGTGCTGAAGGACGGCGACATCGTCAATATCGACGTGACCCCGATCCTGGACGGCTGGCACGGCGACACGAGCCGCATGTTCCTGGTGGGTGCTGTCGGCATCAAGGCGCGACGGCTGGTCGACATCACCTACGAATGTCTGATGCTCGGCATCGAACAGGCCAGGCCGGGCAATACGCTTGGCGACGTCGGGGCGGCGATCCAGCGGCACGCCGAGGGTCATCGCTATTCGGTGGTGCGCGACTTTTGCGGCCACGGCCTCGGCCGCGTCTTCCACGATGCGCCGGAGGTGGTGCATGCCGCCCGCGCCGGCACCGGTCCTGAGCTGAAACCCGGCATGTTCTTCACGATCGAACCGATGATCAACATCGGCAAGGCCGCGTCCAAGATCCTCGATGATGGCTGGACGGCGGTGACTCGGGACCGTTCGCTGTCGGCCCAGTTCGAACATTCGATCGGCATTACCGAGGATGGCTGCGAGATTTTCACCGCCAGCCCCGCCGGCTTCGACCGGCCACCCTACGCATAGCGTCCGCGCGTGCGCCGCGGCTTGTCCTTTGCGCTGCTAAGCCTCGCCGCGCTGGCTTCCTGCGAAGAGCCGCCGCCACTTTTCAGCGCTCA
>JBBSLM010000499.1:0-1811 GCA_038255245.1 Sphingomonadales bacterium | reverse complement strand
GCAGAACGCGCCGGACCCGAGCTGACCGCGATGACCAAAGCCCGCGCCGCGACGGCAATCGCCGCCATCCTCGTCCTTGCCGCGTGCAATCGGGGACCCGCCAACAATGTCGTCGCGGCCGGGCCGGCCAATACCGCCGCGGCCGTCAACCAGGCCGGGCGCGCGCCTGCGTTGACGGCCACCCCTTCGGCGAATGACCCGGTCCGCGCCGGCATCGCCGCGCGCTGGCCAAGCGGGGCGCCGGTTACGCCCGCCCAGGTGCGCGAGATGATCCGCGCGAGCAACGCGATCGATGCGATGATCGCGCTGGTCGGGCGCGAGGAAAGGAGCCGCTGGGCCACTATCCTGCGCGGCATCGCGCTGGGCGAGGCGCAGTGGCTGGAAATCGCCACGATCTTCGCGCCGGTCGTCGATGGCGAGGCGGCAGAGGGCTTTTTCGCGGCGCTGTCCGAGACGCTGGTGACCAGCCCCGCCGCCGCCATTCGCCTGATCGGTGTGGACGGGGCGGAAGGCTATTGCAGCGACAATGGCTATATCAGCGACCGCGCCCAGCAACGCGCCTGGTTCGCCGCCGCCATCGCGGGGGTGGAAAGGGTGTCGGAGCCAGACCTGGAGGCCGCCAAGGCCGCCTGCCTGGCCAGATTGCGGGCCGAAGCGCCGCGCTAGGCCTTTAGCCGAAGCGCCAGGTCGCTCATGAAGCGGGCATTGTCGTCGTCGGCCAGCGACCGCGCTTCCGCGGCGATTGCGCCCAGCAGGTCGGCGAGGTCGTCCAGCTCGGTCTTGGCGTAATTGCCGAGCACATATTTGGTCACCCGGTTCTTGTGGCCGGGATGGCCGATGCCGATCCGCACGCGGCGGAAATCGGGGCCGATATGGGCGTCCATCGAGCGCAGGCCATTATGGCCCGCGGTGCCGCCCCCTCGCTTCACTTTCACCTTGAACGGAGCGAGATCGAGCTCGTCATGGAAGGCCGTGACCTTGTCCGGCTCCAGCTTGAAGAAATCCATCGCCGCGCGCACCGCCCGGCCGCTGTCGTTCATGAAGGTGGCGGGTTTGAGCAGCAATATGCGCTGCGAACCGATCCGCCCGGCCTGGGCCCAGCCGTGGAAGGTCTTTTTCGGCGGATCGAAATTGTGCACCTCGGCGATGGCGTCCACCGCCATGAAGCCGACATTGTGACGGTGCATCGCATATTGCGCGCCCGGATTGCCGAGGCCGACCCAGATCTGCACGGCCTCGTCCTCCGCGAATGTGCCTTCCTCGCCGCCTTGGCCGAGCAAGTCGATCGGCTTGGGCCGGAACAGCGAGCCGAGCCAGGAAAAGGGGTTGGGCATTTCAGTCTCCCGTCATTGCGAGGAGCGAAGCGACGAAGCAATCCAGAGCCCGATCATCGCGGGATGGATTGCTTCGCTTCGCTCGCAATGACGGAGAAAAGGTATCAGCCTTCGACCGGGGTCTCGCTTTCGCCTTCGCTTTCACCCTCGGCCGGAGCGGCTTCGTCGTCCGTCGTCTCGCGCGCCACGGTCGGCGGCGCGATCGTGGCGATCGTGAAGTCGCGGTCGGTGATCGCGGATTCGGAGCCCTTGGGCAGCTCGATCGCGCTGATGTGGATGGAATCGCCAATCTCGCGGCCGGTCAGGTCGATCACGATATCGTCCGGAATCTCGGCTGCGTCGCAGACCAGCTCCAGATCGTGGCGGACGACGTTCAGCACGCCGCCCTTCTTGATGCCTGGCGACTTCTCTTCGTTCTCGAAGCGCACCGGCACGTTGACGTTCACCTTGCTGTGCTCGCCGATGCGCAGGAAATCG
>JBBSLM010000498.1:0-1813 GCA_038255245.1 Sphingomonadales bacterium | reverse complement strand
GCGCCGCGCTACTTCCACCGCCTGCCGCGCGCGCCGCTGGAAGTCCGCGCGGTCGAGCCGTTCCGTCAGGCGACCGCCGCCGTGGCCTTTTACAGCCGCCCCTCGATGGATGGCTCGCGGCCCGGCATCTATTACGTGAATCTCGCCGATATGACGCAGGTGCTGAAGCCCCAGGTCGAGGCGATCTCCTATCACGAAGGCGCGCCGGGCCATCACTTCCAGAGCGCGCAGGCGCAGGAGCTGACCGACGTGCCGCTGTTCCGGCGCTTCGGCGGCTATACCGCTTATGGCGAAGGCTGGGGGCTCTATGCCGAGCGGCTGGGCAAGGAGATGGGCTTCTATACCGATCCGATTTCGAACTTCGGCCGGCTCTCCACGGAGTTGTGGCGCGCGATCCGGCTGGTGACCGACACCGGCATCCACCACAAAAGATGGACCCGCGAACAGGCGATCGAATATTTCCTCGCCAACGGCCTGCTGTCGCGGCTGGACTCGACCAAGGAGGTCGAGCGCTATTTCAACAATCCGGGTCAGGCGACCGCCTATCTGATCGGGCAGATCGAGATTCTCTCGCTGCGCGAGCGGGCGCGGACGGCGCTGGGCGACCGCTTCGACATTCGCGATTTCCACCGGGTGGTGCTTGAAAATGGCGCGGTGCCGCTCGACGTGCTGGGCGAACTGGTCGACGCTTACATTGCCGAGAGGAGAGCCCGCTAATGGCCGAGAATGACGAGAGCGCCGAAAAGGCCGGACCGCCGGACCGCCTGTCCAACAATCCGCGCAGCCCGCATTTCGATATGGAGACGTTGCAGCGCGGCATCGGCGTCCGCTTCAAGGAGCGCGAGCGCACCGACGTCGAGGAATATTGCATCTCCGAAGGCTGGATCCGGGTGCAGGCCGGCAAGGCCGTCGATCGCCACGGCCTGCCGGTGACGATCAAGCTCAGCGGCCCCGTTCAGGTCTGGTTCGCGGATGAAGCGCCAGAAGAGGCGCAAGAGGCCGAGGCGCATCCGTCCTGAGGCCTGATGGGAAGACAATCATGATGTTCCGTTTTGTCATCGCCGCCGCGATGCTGGCCGTGCCCGCAACCGCGATGGCGCAATCGCCGCGCTATCAAGATGGCGGCGGCCGCGCCTGGGACGCGGTTCGCAGCGAGAACGGGCTCGTCCTCGCCACGCGCGGCGTGACGATCCATTTGAGCCGCGACTGCAAGGCGGTATCCGCGCGCTATGGCGAAGGCAGCTGGCAATTGGCCAATGGCGGCTTCACCGTGCGCTTCGCCAACCAGGAAATCGCCTTTCCCGCTCAGACCGTGGATGTCGGCCAGGGCCAGGCCTGCCGGGGCTGAGCCTCGGGAGGCGGCCCGCCTTTAGCCGTTTAGAGTGTAGTCGAGACTGATCTCGGCATTGAGCAGCTTCGAGATCGGGCAATTGGCTTTCGCGCCTTCCGCGATTGTCCGGAACGCGTCCTCGTCGATGCCCGCGACCGTGGCAGTCAGCACGAGGTCGGAGCGACTGACCTTGAAACCGTCGCCCTCCTTGTCGAGCTTCACCTTGGCAGTCGTTTCCAGCGTCCCGTCCGCATGGCCTTCCTTTGCGAGCGCAAACGACAAGGCCATAGTGAAACAGGAGGCGTGCGCCGCGGCGATCAGCTCTTCGGGATTGGTGCCGGCCCCGTCCTCGAAACGGGTGTTGAAGCCGTAAGGGTTGTCGCTCAGCACGCCGGACTGGGTAGAAACGTGGCCCTTGCCTTCCTTGCCGAAGCCTTCGTAGCGGGCGCTCGCGGTGCGGGTGATCATGTCGTCGGTCCTTTC
>JBBSLM010000497.1:0-1824 GCA_038255245.1 Sphingomonadales bacterium | reverse complement strand
GTCGAACCGGTCGTTGGCGCTCAGGCCGTTCGGGATGCCGATCTGCGTCGACAGGATGCGGATATAGGCCTCGACCACGCGCGGCGGCAGGCCGGCGGCGCGGGCGGAGCGATAGAGGCTGGTGCCGACAATGCCCTGCACGCGCAGCGGCGTGGTATCGACCGCGATCGGCACGCGGGTCAGCGCCAGCCGGTCGCCCGAGCGGGCAATATCGACCTTCAGCGCGAAGGTGGCGCGGAAGCTCAATTTTTCGATCGGCCGCGGCTCGGTGGTCCGCGCGCGCCGGCCAAGCTTCAGTTCCAGCACCGTGCCGGATTGCAGCTCGTTGACCGGCGTCACCCCGCCGACCAGCGAAGCGACGTCCGCCGCTTCCGTTTGCGATACGCCCGACCGGGTCAGCGCCCCGATCAGGTCGCCCGGCGCCGAAAGCGCGGCGCGCAACTCCACCATCGGCCGTTCCGGCGCATCGAGCAGAGGCTGCACCGCATCGGTCGGCGCCATCCGGCGGCCGGTCGCATTGTTCAGCGCCGCCGGCGCGATCGCCAGCGCCTGCGCTTCTTCATAATGGATCGCACGCATCGGCGCCGCCACCGCCCCGTCGATCGCGCTGATGTCGGGCCAGAAACAGCTCGCCGCATAGCAAAGCGCGAAGCAGGTGCCGGCGCCGCGAAACCAGTCGCGGCTGCCGATATTGGCGCCCAGATCGACCACAAGCCGGAACGGCTCGGGCGCGGGCTTGGCCGGAGCGGCAGGCGCGCGCAGGGGCGCACGGAAGCGCGCAGCGCCCGCGCCACCGCCCGCCATTGCCGGCCGCATCTGTCCAAACTGATACAATTCGTCCCGCCCCTCTCGCGGATCGCGCCTGCCTACGCTTGTGCGCAAAGAAGGTTAAGGCGGAATTACGACTTCTTGATCCGCCCCTGCATTTGCAGGGGAGGGGGACCGCTCGCGCAGCGAGTGGTGGAGGGGCCGCTCGCGCACTTGCGCGGGCGGGAAGGGGAGAAAGCTCGCTGCGCTCGCGCCCCTCCACCATGCTTCGCATGGTCCCCCTCCCCTCGAAATCGAGGGGAGGATTAGGTTGCCTTTCCAGCCACTCCCGCCAATCTATCCCCCATGACCAGCCCCGCCCGCGCGCCCGTCAAGGCCGTGCTTGGCCCCACCAACACCGGCAAGACGCACCTCGCGGTCGAGCGGATGGTCGCGCATTCCTCCGGGCTGATGGGCTTCCCGCTGCGCCTGCTCGCCCGCGAAATCTACGATCGCGTGGTGAAGCTGAAGGGCGCCGATCAGGTCGCCTTGCTCACCGGCGAGGAGAAGATCCTGCCCGCCAAGGCGCGCTGGTACTGCTGCACCGCCGAATCGATGCCGGTCCCCGGCGCGGGCGAAGCTGAGGGCGACATCAAGCGCGATTTCGCTTTCGTCGGCCTGGACGAAGCCCAGCTTGGCATCGATCCTGAGCGCGGCCACGTTTTCACCGACCGCTTGCTGCACGCCCGCGGCCGCGAGGAGACGATGATCCTCGGCTCCGAAAGCCTCGCGCCAATGGTCCGCACCCTGTTGCCCAGGACCGAGATCGTCACCCGCCCCCGCTTCTCGACGCTCAGCTATGCCGGCGCCACCAAGCTCTCCCGCCTGCCGCCGCGCTCCGCCATCGTCGCCTTCTCGGCTGATCAGGTCTATGCGGTGGCCGAGGCGCTGCGCCGCCTGCGCGGCGGCGCGGCGGTGGTGATGGGCGCGCTCTCCCCCCGCACCCGCAATGCCCAGGTCGCCATGTATCAGGCGGGCGAGGTCGATTATCTGGTCGCCACCGACGCGATCGGCATG
>JBBSLM010000496.1:0-1824 GCA_038255245.1 Sphingomonadales bacterium | reverse complement strand
TCGGGCGGTCAGGTGAAGCCGGTGACGGCTGCTGCGGCTCGTCCGGCCGCTCCGGCCCGTCCGGCGGCTCCGACCGCGGGCGGCCCGGGTGCCGCCACGCCGCCGAAGCCCGCTGGCGGCCCGTCGATCAACAAGGCCTGACGCAGTGCCAGCGCGGTGGGGGCAAACCCTCGCCGCGCTGGCCGCCGCCCTTCGGGGCGTCTGAATTTAGAGCTAAGGAAACACAGTCATGGCGATGCAAGTCGGCGGCGACGGCGGTGATGAAGCACCGATCTCCGACATCAACACGACGCCGCTCGTGGACGTGATGCTGGTGTTGCTGATCATCTTCCTCATTGCCGTTCCGGTCGCGCTGCAGTCGGTGCCGCTCAACCTGCCCAAGGTCGAGTTCAAGGCGACGACGACCAAGCCCGAGAACGTGAACCTGTCGATCCGCTCGGTGAACGGCCAGTGCGAGATCTATTGGGAGCTGACGCGGGTCAATTCCGAAGACCTGCTGAACCGCAGCGTGAAGGCGCTTGAGGATGAGGTTGCGCGGCAGGAAGCCTTGTTCGGAGCGGTCGACGAACTGCCCGAAGTCCACATCCGGGGCGACATCAATACCCCTTATCGTTGCATCGGCGGCGCCATTTTCACCATGCAGCGGGCTGGTTTCGCGCGGGTCGGCTTCATTTCGGAGCCGACGCCCACGGGCAGCATCGGCCAGGGCAACTGAAGGCCGGCCAAGAGCGGCCCGGAAGAGCCTTTTCAGGAGTTTGAGTTATGAGTGCAGCGGTAGCCAACACCGAAAGTGGTGAGCCGATGATCGACATGAACATGACGCCGTTGATCGACGTCCTGCTCGTGCTCCTGATCATGTTCATCATCACCATTCCGATCCAGACCCATGCGGTGAAGATCGATCTGCCGGTGAACGACCCGAATAATGTCCCGCCGCCGGTCGATCCGGAGCGGAACAAGATCTTCATCGGCGCTGGCGGCGAGGTCCTCTGGAACGGCGCGCCGGTTAATCTGGTGCAGCTGCGCCAGTATCTCGATCTCACCACGACGCGGCGGCCGGTGCCGGAATTGCAGCTGGAGCCCGACGCCGAGGCGCGGTTCGAACTGGTCGACGAAGTGCTGGCCGTGATCAAGCGCGCCAACGTCGAGTCGATGGGCTTCGTGGGCAACGAGCGTTACCGGGAATTCTGATCCTTCCCGGGCAATCTGGATAACGAGCGGGCGGTCCGGAAACGGGCCGCCCGCTTCGCATTGGGCCATTGGCGGCGCAGACGTAATGGTGTAACATGACGGCGCTCAAAAGGGAGGCTGATCATGGCACATGCGCACGCACTCGACGACCGACCGATGGGTGAGATGAACACCACGCCGCTGATCGACGTGCTGCTGGTGCTGCTGATCATGTTCATCGTCACCATCCCGATCCAGACTCACTCGGTGCCGATCGATCTGCTAGGCGGGCCGCAGGACACACCGGTGCTCAATCCCGAGCGAAACAAGCTGGTGGTCACGCGGGACGGGGCCACTCTTTGGAATGGCATCGTCGTCGATCGCGCGGGTTTGCGCAGCCTGCTCCAGCAGGTCGGGGCGGCCAACCGGCCACCGGAACTGTAGTTCGAGCCGGACCCGGAGGCCCGCTACGAAGTGGTTGACGCTGTGCTGGCCGAAATCAAGCGGGCCAACGTCGTCTCGATGGGCTTCGTCGGCAACGAACGCTACGCGCAATTCTAGGCCCGGAAGCTCTCCCGGGCGAGGCGGATCGCTCAGGCGAGGTGGCGACCGAAAAAGGCCAATGTCTCGCGCCACGACGCTTCCGCCGCCTCG
>JBBSLM010000495.1:0-1838 GCA_038255245.1 Sphingomonadales bacterium | reverse complement strand
CGGCTCCGACAAGCCCGAGGGCGTCGACGCCTATCGCGCGCCCGAGGCGATCGCCGATCTGTTCGCGCTCGCCGATGCCTATGGCATCGACCGCTTCACCCTGGTCGGACATGATTGGGGCGGCGCCATTGCCTGGGGCGCTGCGCTGACCCGGCCCGAGCGGCTTGAGCGGCTGGTGATCGTCAACGCGCCCCACCCTTATATCTTCCAGCGCACCCTGATCGAGGACCCGGCCCAGCGCGCCGCCTCGCAGTACATCAATGCCTTCCGCAACCCGATGATGGAGAAAAGCATCGACGCGATGGGCATCGAGACCTTCTTCGCCAAGAGCTTCGGCGGCCATGTCGATCTCGGCCTGATTCCGGACGAGGAACGGCAAGCCTATCTCGATGACTGGAAACAGCCCGGCGCGCTGACCGCGATGCTGAACTGGTATCGCGCGAGCCCTTTGGTCGTCCCGGCGGTCGGCGAGGCTCATCCGGGCGGAGGACGCGACCCCTTTCCGACGCTCACCGTCCCGACCCTCGTCATCTGGGGAATGAAGGACAAGGCGCTGCTGCCAGTACAGCTGGACGGCCTCGACACGATGGTCGCGAATCTGACCGTCCGGCGCGTCGAAGATGCCGGCCATTTCGTGCCCTGGGAGAAACCGGAACCAGTGGTCGACGCGATCCGAGCCTTCATGGCATTGCCGCCCGCCCCTTCACCTTGAGGCCCCGCGCCGCTACCGCGCCCCGATGGCCAAACCCCGAACTCGCCCTGGCGCCCGTTCCCGCTCCCGTTCCGCCGCCCGCCTCGCCGCGGTGCAGGCGCTCTATCAGCGCGAGATGGAGCCGACCCCCGTCCCCCAGCTCCTGCACGAATTCCACCACCACCGGCTGGGCGAGACGATCGACGGCGACGAATATGCGGACGCCGAGGTCGATTTCTTCGACGACATCGTGAAGGGCGTCGCCGCCCGCGCCGAGGAACTGGACGGGCTGATCGCGGGCAAGCTCGCCAAGGGCTGGTCGCTCGCGCGGCTCGACAAGCCGATGAAGGCGATCCTGCGCGCCGGCGCCTACGAACTCGCCGCCCGCGCCGACGTGCCGACCGCGAGCGTGATCAGCGAATATGTCGATGTCGCCAAGGCCTTTTACGACAAGAGCGAGTCCGGCTTCGTCAACGGCCTGCTGGACGCGATCGCCAAGGATGTGCGGCGTTAGCGCCGAAGCCGCCTTCATCGATCTGTTGCGCGGGATCGCCACCGATCCCGCCGCCCGCGGCCTCGCCGACGATGCGGCGGTGCTGGAGATTGGCGGCCGCACCCTGATCCTCACCAAGGATATGATGGTCGAGGGGGTCCATTATCTCCCCGCCGATCCGCCGCAGGACGTCGCGTGGAAGCTGGTCGCGGTGAACCTGTCCGATCTCGCCGCGAAGGGCGCCCGGCCGGTTGCCGCCTTGCTCGGCTACACACTTGGTGACGCGGATTGGGACCGCGCCTTCGGCGAAGGATTGCGCACCGCGCTCGACGCCTTTGGCCTGCCTTTGCTGGGCGGCGACACCGTCTCCGCGCCCGGGCTCCGCACGCTCAGCCTCACCGCGATCGGCGAGGCGGACGGCCCCGTCCCCTCCCGCGCCGGAGCACAAGCGGGTGACGATCTGTGGGTATCCGGGACGATAGGCGATGCCGGCGCGGGCCTGGCGATCCTCCGGGGCGCATTGAACGGCTCCGACGACCTCGTCCGACGCTACCGCGCGCCGCGCCCGCGCCTCGAGGCCGGACAGGCGCTTGCCCCGCTCGTCACCGCGATGATGGACGTCTCGGACGGCCTGCTGATCGACGCCTCGCGCCT
>JBBSLM010000494.1:0-1841 GCA_038255245.1 Sphingomonadales bacterium | reverse complement strand
GCAATCCAGGGCTAGGATGATCGGGACTTGACGAGGTTGGGGCCGGCGATGGCCACTGCCTGCCAGCGCGCGTCCGAGCCGACGTGATTGCGCCGCGCTTGCGCACAAACTGCCCCACCGACGGTTGCGAGCGCAGCGCGCTCACGCCGGCGCTCGTATTCCTGTTTCAAGACGATGTTCTTTCGGTCCCGCGAAGCGCGCGGCGCACAATGCGATGAAGCACATATGGGGCGGCGGCATCGCATTGCGAGGTCCCTCACCCTTTGCGTACCAGCCCCGTGGGGCGGACGGGCCGCGATTGGCAGCCAGAAAACAATGCTGTGAGGCTCTTCGACCTTGACCCAATCCATCCCCGCAGTCCTCGCCGACTGCGACGATCACGAGTGCGCGCAGATCGTGGCTGCGCTCGATCCTTATGCGCGGGTCGCGCTCAATCGCGATTTTACGGTTTGGGCGCATGAGGGGCAGCTGGCGCCCCCGGCCTCCGCCGGGGCAGGCTGCGACGACTGGCGGACCTGGGTGCTGATGGCGGGGCGCGGCTTTGGGAAGACGCGGGCGGGGGCGGAGTGGGTGCTTTCCCTCACGCGTTTCTCGACTTCTACCCGTTTCTCGACTTCGCTCGAAATGAGCGGGAGAAGTAAGAGCCACCCCCTTCGATCCCGCAGCCCTGTCCCCCGGACAGTGCAAAGAGCGGGATCGAACCTCCAGCAAGGGCTGGAGGGGAGAGATGACCCTCACCCTTCCGCCGCTTTGCGGCTCCCTCCCTCTCCCTTGCAGGGAGAGGGGCTTGCGAAGGTTCGGATCGCGTTGGTGGCGGCTTCGCTGGATGAGGCGCGGCGGGTTTTGGTGGAGGGGCCTTCGGGGATTCTCGCGGTGGCCAAGCCGGACGAGGTGGTGGAATGGTCGTTTCAGCGGCGGCGGCTGGTGTTTGCTTCCGGGGCGGAGGCGACGCTGTTTTCGGGGGCGCATCCGGATGGGTTGCGCGGGCCGGAGCATGATTTTGCCTGGTGCGACGAGTTGGCCAAGTGGCGTTACCCGCAGGAGACGTGGGACAATCTGCAGCTGGGGCTGCGGCGCGGCGGAACCCCTGAAAATCCTGGGCCGCGCGCGCTGGTGACGACGACGCCGCGGCGGGTGGAGGCGCTGCGGCGGCTGCTCGGCGAGCCGGATGTGGCGCGGACCGGCGGGGCTTCGGACGGGAATCCACATCTGCCGGAGGGCTGGGTGGAGAAGCAGGAGGGGCGGCTGACGGCGCTGATGGCGCGGCAGGAATTGGGCGGGGAGCTGCTGGAGGAGGTGAGCGGGGCGCTTTGGACGCGCGGCGCGATCGAGGGGATGCGGGGTTGGCCCCTGCCGTTGCCGGAGGCGGAGGTGGCGGAGGCATTGCCCTATCTGAAGCGGGATCCAAAGACCCTCACCCTCCCACCCGGCTGCGCCGGGCGGGCCCCTCCCTCTCCCGGTCCGGGAGAGGGGTTGTTTGTGCGCATCGTCGTGGGGGTGGATCCGCCGGCTTCGGCGCTGGGGGACGCTTGCGGGATCGTGGTGTGCGGGCTGGGGGTGGATGGCGTGGCTTATGTGCTGGCCGATGCATCGGCGGGCGGGCTGTCGCCGGAGGGGTGGGCGCGCAAGGTGGTGGCGGCGGCCGAGGTGTGGGGGGCCGGCCTGGTGGTGGCGGAGGCGAATAATGGCGGGGAGATGATCCGCTCGGTGCTGCGGGCCGCGGACGCTTCGCTGCCGGTGAAGCTGGTGCATGCGCGCAAGGGGAAGGTGGAGCGGGCGGCGGTGGCGGCGGCCTTGTTCGAGCGGGGACTGGCGAAGTTTGCGGGGGTGTTTCCCGCGCT
>JBBSLM010000493.1:0-1844 GCA_038255245.1 Sphingomonadales bacterium | reverse complement strand
GGCAATCTCGGCCAGCTGCACCGGACCTTCGCCATGGCGGTCGGCGAGGTGGAGCAGCGCCCGGATTGTATAGCGCGTGCGTTGAGAAAGCATGGGGCCCAGATAGTGGCCGGGCCGATTTAAGCAACCGGGGGCTCAGGCGTCGGTGAGCGCCGCCTGCTTTTCTTCCGCGATCCGGTCCAGCTCGGCGCGGCTCTTCTTTTCAGCGTCCGATTTCAGCTGGCCGCACGCCGCCATGATGTCGCGCCCGCGCGGGCGGCGGATCGGGGCGCTAATCCCCGCGTCGAACACGATGTCGCTGAAGCGCTGCACCCGCTCGTCGGTGGAGGTTTCGTAGAGCGCGCCGGGCCAGGGATTGAACGGAATCAAATTCACCTTCGCCGGGAGTTTGTACTTGCGCAGCAGGCGGACGAGCTCGCGCGCATCCGCGTCGCTGTCATTCTTGTCCTTCAGCATCACATATTCGAAGGTGATGCGCCGCGCATTGTTGGCGCCCGGATAATCGGCGCAGGCCTGCAGCAGCTCCTCGATGCCATACTTGCGGTTCAAGGGCACGATCTCGTCGCGCACTTCCTTGGTCACCGCGTGCAGCGATACGGCGAG
Source organism: Sphingomonadales bacterium (assembly GCA_038255245.1). Lineage (GTDB taxonomy): Bacteria > Pseudomonadota > Alphaproteobacteria > Sphingomonadales > Sphingomonadaceae > Allosphingosinicella. The sequence continues at coordinate 1,241 of JBBSLM010000493.1, read as the reverse complement.
ATTGACGCCGATCTCCGCCCCGGCGCGCGCCATCATCGGCACGACACCGGAAGTGGACAGGGTGATGCGGCGCTTGCTCAGCGCCAGCCCGTCGCCGTCCATGACGATCTTCAGCGCGTCGCGGACATGGTCGAAATTATAGAGCGGCTCGCCCATCCCCATCATCACGATGTTGCTGAGCATCCGCCCTTCCGGCTGCGACGGCCATTCGCCCAGCGCGTCGCGGGCGAGCATCACCTGGCCGACAATCTCCGACGGCTCCAGATTGCGGACCAGCTTCATTGTGCCGGTGAAGCAGAAGCGGCAATTGAGCGTGCAGCCGACCTGGCTCGACACGCAAAGCGTGCCCCGGTCGGCGTCCGGGATGAACACCATCTCGAAATCATGGCCGTCGCGAGTCTTCAGCAGCCACTTGCGGGTGCCGTCGTTCGATACTTGCTGGGTGACGATTTCGGGCCGGCCAATGGTGAAATGTTCGGCGAACCAGGGCCGCTGCGCCTTGGCGAAGTCGCTCATCGCGTCGAACGCGGTCGCGCCGCGATTGTAGATCTGGTGCCAGATCTGCTTGGCGCGCAGCTTGGCCTGCTTGGGGTCGAGGCCCTTTTCCTCCAGCGCCGCGCGGATCGCCTCTTTGGACAGGCCGACCAACTCGACGCGCCCGTCCGCTGCCGGCGCGGCATCGCGCGGCACCGGGACGGGATCGATCAGGCCGGGAATCGGCATCAGGCTCGCGCTGTCGGGCATGGCGGCGGATATAGTCGATGCGGCGGATTTTGCCAGATCAGCGCGCCGAACAAGCCAAAGCGGCCGCGTCGATCGCGCTGGGTGCGCCGCGCAAGGGATAGCGGTCGCGGACGATCCCGCCGCGCTGCGAGCGCGTCTCGACCGTCATCATCACCCCGCTGCGCATCGCCGCGAGCAATTCCGCGTCGCCGCGCGGATCGGGCGCCCAGGCGTCGGCGCCGCGCCCGATCAGCTGGAAGCTGCGCCCGTCGATCCGCAGCAAGACCGCCGACGCCTCCCTCTTTGCCGCGCCCAGCCGGAAATGGAGTTGCCCCCACACGCCCTGCGCTCCGCGCGGCCACCAGCCGATCGAGGCGAAGCCGCCGCCGTCGCGATGGGTCGATTCGGACGGCCGGCTGATCGCCCAGCAGCGCTGCGCATCCTGGAATGCGCCCCACAGCCCGAACGTGCCGAGCGGACGCGGCTGCGCGGCCGCCGCAGAGGCCAGTCCGGCGAGC
>JBBSLM010000492.1:0-1847 GCA_038255245.1 Sphingomonadales bacterium | reverse complement strand
GCCGGACAGCGCCGCGGCGCTGGACCATGCCCTCACTTTCCTGTCAGGCGGCGACGCGGTGATCATCGACCTGCGGCGCAATGGCGGCGGCAGCCCCCATGCGGTGCAGCATCTGGTCAGCCATTTCATGGAGGCCGGGCGGCCGCTGGTGACCTTTTACATGAACGGCGAGGCGTCGCCCGACCGGCTGGAGACGCTGGGGCAGACCAGCGTCCCGCGCATGGTCGGCAAGCCGCTTTACGTGCTGACCAGCGGCGGCTCGGCCTCGGCGGCGGAGGAATTTGTCGGCCATGTCGGCGGCTATCGGCTGGGCGAATTGGTCGGCGAGCGGACGGCGGGCGCGGGCTTTCGCAACACGATCGTGCCGATCCCGGGCGGCTTCTTCCTGAGCGTGTCCGTGGGTCGGGCGGTGCTGGCCTCGACCGGGCGCGACTGGGAGGCGACGGGGCTGGAGCCGACGCTGCCGGTGCCGGTCGAAACCGCGCTCGACGTCGCGCAGGCGCATGCGCTGCGGCGGCTGGCGGCGAGCGCGGAGGGGACGCGGCGGGCGGAACTGGCGGGGCTGGCGCAGGGACTGGAGGCGGTGGCGCGGCCGGGCACGCCCGGGGCAGCGGTGGCGGCTTATGCCGGGAGCTATGGCGAGCGGACGATCGCGCTGGAGGATGGCAAGCTCTTCTACCGGCTGGAGACGCGGCCGCGGCGGCAGCTGGTCTCGCTCGGCGGCCACGATTTCACCTTCGCCGACGATCCCGGCCAGCGTGTGCGCTTCCGGGTCGCGGACGGGCGGGCGACGGCGTTCGATGTCGGCCCCGCCGCCGGTCCGGCGCACGGAACCTACGCGCGGACCGGCGGCTAGCCTCACCTGTGGGACCCTAGATCTGGCCCCCGCACGTGCGGCTCATCTCCGCGAAGGATTCCTGCTTCTTCTGCCCGAAGGTGCCCGTATCCTGCAGACTGAACCCTGCCTGCCGCGCTTTCTCCTCGGTCCAGACTTGGGCCGGGCCCGTCGTCCTCTCCATCGCGGTCAACTCGCCCTCGGTCAGCTTCCGTGCGACGATTCGGGACGAGCATTCGCAAAGCGCCTTATACGCTTCTCCCGATGCGGCGATGCAGGCGTCCGCATAACGACGCTCGTTCGCGCCCAGTGCCCCGCCGCTGCCGCAGCCGACCAGCAGGACGCCCGCGGCCACACCGGCCAGGACGATGTTCAAATGCGCTGTCTTCATCATCATTCTCCCCCTTCTGCCCGCGCCGGGAATGCGGCCACGGAACTGGAAGCGGGAATGAAAAGCGCCGCCCCCGCAGGGGGTTAAAAGCGATTGCAGCCGGCTTGTAAAGCGCGCCCCGGGAGCGCATTTCAGCGCATGAGGACAAGCTCTTCCGACATGGTCGGGTGCAGGGCGACCGTTTCGTCGAATTGCGCCTTGGTGAGGCCCGCCTTCACCGCGATCGCCGCGACCTGCAGGATTTCCGGCGCGTCGGGGCCGATCATGTGAAGGCCGACGACCTGATCCGTCGAGCCATCGACGATCATCTTGTAGAGCGAGCGCTCGTTGCGGCCCGCGAGCACATTCTTCATCGGCCGGAAATCGGAGGTGTAGGTCTTCACACTGCCCAAGGTGTTGCGCGCCTCGCCTTCGGTCAGGCCGACGGCGGCGATGGGAGGGTGGCTGAATACGGCCGACGGGATGTTTTGGTAATCCACTCGCGTCGGCTTGTTGCCGAAGACGGTGTCGGCGAAAGCGTGCCCCTCGCGGATCGCGACCGGAGTGAGCTGCACGCGGTCGGTGACGTCGCCGATCGCGTAGATGCTCGGCACGCTGGTCTGATTATCCTCGTCGACCAGG
>JBBSLM010000491.1:0-1865 GCA_038255245.1 Sphingomonadales bacterium | reverse complement strand
CCATGCCGCCGCCGACGCACATGGTGACGACGACGTGCCTGGCGCCGCGGCGCTTGCCTTCAAGGAGGGCGTGGCCCGTCAGGCGGGCGCCGCTCATGCCATAGGGGTGGCCGACCGAGATGGCGCCGCCGTTGACGTTCAGTTTGTCGTCGGGGATGCCGAGCGTGTCCTGGCAATAGAGAACCTGGACGGCGAAGGCCTCGTTCAGCTCCCACAGATCGATGTCGCCGACCGAAAGCCCGAAGCGCTTGAGCAGACGAGGGACGGCGAAGACCGGGCCGATGCCCATTTCGTCCGGTTCGGTGCCCGCGACGGCCATGCCGATATAGCGGCCGAGCGGGGTGAGGCCGCGTTCGGCGGCGAGGCCGGCTTCCATCAGCACGCAGGCCGACGCGCCGTCGCTCAGCTGCGAGGCGTTGCCGGCGGTGATCACGCCTTCCGGGCCCATCACTGGCTGCAGCGACGACAGGCCCTCGAGCGTGGTGTCGGCGCGATTGCCTTCGTCCCTGGTGAGGCTGACTTCCCGCATCGACGTCTCGCCGGTGACCTTGTCCTTGACCAGCATGGTCGCGGTGACGGGGACGATCTCGTCGTCGAAGCGGCCCTCGGCCTGCGCGGCGGCGGTGCGCTGCTGCGAGCGCAGGGCATAGGCATCCTGCCGGTCGCGGCCGATGTTGTAGCGCCTGGCGACGGTCTCGGCGGTGCCGATCATCGGCATGTAGACATGCTTGTGCATCGCCACGAGCTCGGGGTCCGAGCCGAGCCGCATTTCGGGGGTCTGCACCATCGAGATGCTCTCGACCCCCCCCGCGACCGCGACGTCCATCCGGTCGACGATGATCTGCTTGGCGGCGGTGGCGATCGCCATCAGGCCGGAGGCGCACTGGCGGTCGATCGACATGCCGGAGACGGTCACCGGGAGCCCCGCGCGGAGCGCCGCGGTGCGGCCGATGGTGGCCTGCACGCCCTGCTGGAGGGCGGCACCCATGATCACGTCCTCGACCTCGGCGCCATCGATCCCGGCGCGCTCGACCGCGGCGCGAATCGCGTGCGCGGCGAGGGTGGGGGCGGGTGTCGCATTGAACGCGCCGCGATAGGCCTTTCCGATCGGCGTGCGGGCAGTGGAGACGATAACGGCTTCGCGGCTCATGCGGGGTTTCCCTTTCCGTAAACGTAAGGTCGCTCTAATCTTATTGAAGGGATACGCAAGCCGGGTGGCCACGGCAATCGTGACTGGACGATTGTCAAACTCCATGTTACTACGTGTGTATGAACGCGATTACCATCAAGAAGATTGGCAATTCCGCCGGGGTCATCCTGCCCAAGGATTTGCTTGCCGAGCTCGGCGTGGGCATCGGGGACGCTTTGTCCGTGGTCAAGACGCCGCGGGGGATTGAGTTGGCGGCGGAGCAACCGGATTTTGAAGCGCAGATGGCGGTCGCGCGCGAGGTTATGAATCGCCGCAAGCAGGCTCTGCGCGAACTGGCCAAGTAGCCGTCCGGTGACCGTTCAGTGGCACTGGGTATTGGTGGATATAGCCGTCGCTGCGCAGGCAGAGCAGCTTTCAACGCATGGCGGGCCGGCTGGAGTGCGCGATCTTGGCGCTCTGGAAAGCGCGATGGCGCGCGGGAAAAACCTGACCGTCTACGGTGACCCCGATGCGGCCGAACTCGCGGCTGCCTATGCGTTCGGGATCGCCCGAAACCATCCGTTTGTCGATGGCAACAAGCGGACGGCGGCGGTCGTCAGCGAAACGTTTCTCAATCTCAACGGATATGACCTGACTGCAACAGATGCGGAGGTTGCGGTGGCGTTTCTGAGCTTAGCCGCAGGAGAGCTGTCGCCGGGCGAACTCGCCGACTGGT
>JBBSLM010000490.1:0-1875 GCA_038255245.1 Sphingomonadales bacterium | reverse complement strand
GTCATTCGTCCAATATTGATATTTCTGCGCCTCGGGCGGGTTCACCACCCCGGCGATATGCCCGCTGCCGGCCAGCACGAATTTCAGCGGCCCCTGGAAATGGTGGGTGATTTTCCACACGCTGCGCGGCGGCGCGATATGGTCCTCCTTGCCGGCCTGCACATAGGTCGGCACTGTCACCTTGGTCAGGTTGATCGGCACGCCATCGATCGTAATCCCGCCCGGCTGCACGAGCCTGTTCTCGCGATAGAATTGCTGCAGATAGGCCAAATGCCACTTGGCCGGCAGGTTGGTCGTGTCCGAATTCCAGTGCAGCAGGTCGAACGGCGTATAATCCTGGCCCAGCAGATAATTGTTCACCACATAGGACCAGATCAGGTCGCGCCCGCGCAGCAAATTGAAGCTCGCGGCCATATAGCGCCCGTCCAGATAGCCCTTCTCCGCCGACAATTGCCCGATCAGCGCCATCTGCTCGTCGTCGAGGAAGACGCTCAAATCCCCGGCCTCGGTGAAATCCACCTGCGCGGTGAAGAAGGTCGCGCTCGCCACCTTGTCCTGCTCGCCCCGCGCCGCCAGCAAAGCGAGCGTCGCCGCGAGATAGGTCCCCGCCACGCAATAGCCGATCAGGTGCGCGGCCTCGACGCCGAGCAGGTCGCGCACCGTCTCCAGCACCTCCAGCTGCGCCAGCGCATAATCGTCCATGCCGACATCGGCCAAACTCTCGTCCGCCGATTTCCACGACACGACGAAGGTGGTCAGCCCCTGCTCCACCGCCCAGCGGATGAAGCTCTTCTTCGGGTTCAGATCGAGAATGTAGAAGCGGTTGATCCACGGCGGGAAGATGATCAGCGGCGTCGCCAGCACCTTGTCCGTCGTCGGGCTGTACTGGATCAGCTGGTAGAGCTTCGTCTCCTTCACCACCTTGCCCGGCGTCATCGCGATGTTGCGGCCGATTTCGAACGCGTTCGAATCGACCTGGGTCAGCTGCCCCTGACGCATGTCGCGCAGCATGTGATCGAGGCCCTTCAGCAGATTCTCGCCCTTGGTCTCCAAGGTCTTCTGGATGACGATCGGGTTGGTCGCGGCGAAGTTGGACGGCGACATCGCGTCGACGAATTGCTGCGTCTGGAATTTCAGCTTGGCGCGCTGCTTGTCGTCCAGCCCCTCCAGGGCATCGACCGAGCCCAGCAGCCGCTCGGACACCAGCAAATAGCTCTGCCGGATCATGTCGAACATCGGGTGCGCCGCCCATTCCGGCGCGGCGAAGCGCTTGTCGGCCGCCGCCTTGTCGCCAAGCGCGTCCGGAGCGGCCGCCGGCGTCGCCCCAAGCATCCGCTGCCACAGGTTCAGCCCTTCGGTCCACATTTCGGTCTGCATCTGCATGACCTTGGCGGGATCGCCCCACAGCTCCGCCCCCGGCCACTTCACCGCCGCTTTCGAAGGATCGAACATCGCGGCGGGCGCGGCCATGCCTTCCGTCATCTGCGCCGCGACATGCTCCAGCATCAATTGCTGCGCCCGGCCCAAGACCGAAGTCCAATGCTGCAATTCCTCGAGGCTGGGGATCGGCGGCGCCGCGATTGTGTCCTGCTCGGCCATCTTAGTCTCTCCTGTCGGCAAGGCCCTTAGCGCCATCGCGGCGGGGACGCACCTGCATCACCGCCGAAAAGCGACAGCAAAGCTCCCCCACAACATCGCCAAAATCGCCGCGCTGATCGCCGTTCCCCAGAACCAGTAGGGGAGCAGCAAAGCATCTGCGATCGCGCCGGTATCCGATCGATGCTGCGCGCCGCCAACGCTGCCGCCCGCGCTGAACAGATAGCCGAATTGCTGCCACACGCTGATGCAGGCCTGCACGCCCAGGAACTGGATGCC
>JBBSLM010000489.1:0-1878 GCA_038255245.1 Sphingomonadales bacterium | reverse complement strand
GGAAGCGGCCGAGATGATCAAAGGCAGGCTGCCGGAATCATAGTTCAGGCGCACATCGGGCGCGCGCGAGACGTAGCCGGCGCAATTGCGGCCGACCGAATCGGCCGGGGTCTGGCCCCCCGACACGACGCGGATCACGCGTGGATCGTTGTTGAACCCGGCGCTCAAATTGATCGTCCCGAAATTCGGATCGGCCGAGGTGCTCGGCTGGGCGGAGGCCGGACCGGCTACGGCAATCGAGGCCAGCATCGCGCCGGCCGCAAGCAATTTCAGTTTCATACCTTCACTCCCCACTCAAAGACAGGGCGCCGCCGCGATCGGGCACGGCGACGCCCATGATACCGGAATCCCCCGATCAGATTACTGGCTGCGGACTTCGGAAATGTGCAGCGCGGCCCGGCTGTTCGTCCCCTGACGATAGCTGCCGACCCAGATTTCGTAGCGGCCCGACCGTGCGTTGTTGAAGCGGACCGACGGGTTGAGCCCGTTCACGCCGCCATCATCGTCACAATACCAGCGGCCATCCGGGCCGTTGACGACCAACGTCGTGTCGTCGCTGGACGCGGCGGAAATGATCAGCGGCAGGTTGCCCGCGGTGAAGTTCAGGCGAACGTCCGGCGCGCGCGACACGAAGCCGCTGCAATTCCGGCCGACCGTGCTGGCCGCGATGGAGCCGCCTGAGGTGACGCGCACGACGCGCGGATCCGGGGTGAAGCCGGTGCGCAGCGTGACCGTGCCGTAATTGGGATTGGCCGACGTGCTCGGCTGGGCGGAGGCGGGGCCGGCGACGGCCAGACCCGCAAACATGGCGCAAGCGCCGATCAGCTTCAATTTCATGGTTCCACTCCCCTTCGTCAGAAAAACGCCGCGATCCGGCCTGGATCGCTGGCTACCTCCCCATAGGCAAAGCCAGGATGGGGATTTCCTTGTGTATCCGTAATGAATGGGTCGTTCGCGCCTTTCCCCCGTCCGGCACCCTGAACTTTCGACATTTCTCAACCGGTTTCATATGGATGTCGAGAAATTTCGTCAGCAACCAGCAAGCCGCGCCGTGGTAGGGGAATCCTCATGCCCAACACATTCATCAAGAGCGCGGCGATCGCCGCCCTCCTCATTCTGTCTGCCGCAGCAACGCCCGCCTTCGCACAGGAGGACGACGAACCCGCCCGCTGGCGCGACGTGGCGACGGATCGGGACCGGGCACGGATCCGGGGGTGGCGGCGCGCCTGGGTCGAGGCACTGGCGGAGGCCCGGCAGGCCAATGCGGCGGAAGTGAATGCGGCGGGAGTGCTGCTGGAGCCCGATGCGGGCCTGACCCTGCCGTCGCCGCCGCCGGGCGCCTATCGCTGCCGGACGATCAAGCTGGGCAGCCAGGGCAACAGCAATCTCAACTGGGTGGCCTATCCCTGGTTCACTTGTCGCATCGCGCAGCAGGGCGAGGCTCTGTCCTTTACGCGGATGGGCGGATCGCAGCGGGCCGTCGGGCACATCTATGCCGCCGGGGCGCGGCGGATGATCTTTCTCGGCAGCCTGCAGCTGGGCGACGAGCGGCGGGTGCTGCGCTACGGCGCCGACGTGGACCGCAATCTGGCCGGGATCGTCGAGCGGGTCGGCGAGCGCCGCTGGCGGCTGGTCTTCCCACGCCCGACTTTTGAGTCCATCGTCGATGTGATCGAGCTGGTTCCGGCGGACTGAACCGGCCCCCGCCTTGTCATGCCGGACTTGATCCGGCATCCACCTTCTCCTGCTGTCTGCCTTCAGCCAAGAAGGTAGACCCCGGATCAAGTCCGGGGTGACGAGGGGTGTGGGCATGAAACGGATTTTGGCGGCGGCCATGTTATGGGGTGGGGCGATGACCGGCGCGAATGCTCAAACCGC
>JBBSLM010000488.1:0-1878 GCA_038255245.1 Sphingomonadales bacterium | reverse complement strand
GACCGACCACCTCTCCGACACCATCTACAAATATCAGAAGGGCAAGCACGTGATGGCGACGCCGTCGCAGCTCGTGCTGCGATCGGATTGCGATTTCGAGGCCGGCAAGCGCGAAGTGGTGCTCGGCACCTGGGACCGGCAAGCCGAGGAGCGGGGCGTCAACGTCCTCAAGGAGGCCGAGGTCAAGTCGATTGCCGGCACCGGTCCGGCGATCGAAGGCTCGATCCAGAAGATCGTGACTCGGGGGCGTGACGGCAGTGAGAGCGTAAAAGAGATTCAGCGGCACGCGCCGCCTTACCGGATCACGTTGACCGACGGCCGCACCGTCGATGCCGAGAATGTGATCCTGGCGATCGGCACGCAGGGCAATCCGAATCTGATGCGCTGCCCGGGCGGCGATCTGCCCCACGTCACCTATCAGCTCGACGATCCCTATGCGATCAATGACGAGCATATCGTCGTCGTCGGCACCGGCGACGCGGGGATCGAGAATGCCCGCGGCCTGGCCGAGGATCCGGCGCAAGGCAATGTCGTCACCGTGCTCAATCGCGCCGCCAGGTCAGTGAATGTGCGCGAGAGCTTCGCGACCGCCAAGGAGCCCAATGCGCTGGCGCTGATCGCGGACGATGCCGAAGGTAAGCTTTCCATCCGCTACGAAACCGAAACCAAGCAGGTCGAGCCGGGCTTCATCACCCTGACCACCCGCGATGGCGAGGAGCGGATTCGCTGCGACCGGATTATTGCCCGGATCGGCTCCGCGCCGCCGCGGGCGTTCGTGGAGAATTGCGGCGTCGCTTTCGCCAGTCAGGACCGGCTCGCCTTTCCGCAGCTCTCGCCGGTGTTCGAGACGACCGCGCCGGGCATTTTCGTGATCGGTGCGCTGGCTGGCTATCCGCTGATCAAGCATTGCATGAACCAGGGCTATGACGTCGTCGAGTTCATCAACGGCAACACCAGCCTGAAGCCCGCGGACGAACCGATCCTGGAAAAGAAATTCGCCGGCCTGCCGGGCGGGCGCGACGTCGCCGCATGGCTGGAGTTCCTGCGCGAGAACGTCTCCATCCTGAAAGATGTCTCGCCGCTGCAGATGCGGGAGTTCATGCTGGAATCCACCGTCGCTTTTCATCCCGCGGGCGAGGAAATTTTCCTGCGCAACGATCCGGGTTCATCGCTGTTCGGGATCGCGCAAGGTTCGGTGCTGGTCGAGGTCGATCCGCAAGACCGCGACCAGGTGGTGCCGATCGGTTGCGGCTCGATCTTTGGCGAGGTCGGTCTCATTTCCGGCCGGCGCCGCGGGGCGACGGTGCGCGCCGGCGAAGATGCGATCGTGGTCGAGATTCCGCGCCTCGCCGCGCTCAAGCTGATGTCGCAGGTGCCGGCGGCGAAACGCGCGATCACGTCTATCTCGATCGAGCGCCAGCTGCTCCAGATGTTCGGCGTTGGACTCACGCCGCAGGATGTCGCCGCCGTGATCGAGACCGCCAAGATCGAAGCGGTCAAGGCGGGCGAAGCGGTCATCCGCGAAGGCGACGAGGGCTGCGATATCTTCGTGATCCGTCAGGGGTCGATGGTCGTCGAGAAGACTGTCGGCGGCAAGCCGGTCTTCCTGTCCTATTTGCCGGCGGGCTCCTACGTCGGCGAGATGGCGTTGCTCGATGGTGGCCGCCGTGCCGCCACAGTCCGCGCCGCGATCAAATCGGAAGTGATCAGGCTCGACGGCGAACGCATGCGCGGCCTGCTCGAGGAAAGACCGGCGCTCGCCGCCCGTTTCGAGGCGAAGATGAGCGAGCGGCGTCGCGTCAACAGCTTCATCGAGGCCAAGGCGGAGAGTTTCGGCTCGGTCGTGGACATGTATTCCTCGGTCGCCAAATTCCTGGT